>JAITIZ010000194.1 GCA_031279215.1 Planctomycetaceae bacterium | reverse complement strand
GTTTTATTTTACATGTAATTTTTTTTAACGTTTATATTTTCCACATTCCGTTATAAACTTTACAAAAAACTCTGCCCCCCCCCCCCCTGGTTTGCCCATTTTAACATTGGGCTTTTCGCAAAAAATCCTGCAAAAATCCCGACCAAACACGTCATTACATTTTTCATTGTTAGACTCCTTATTTTATAAGGTTTCATTGAAATAACTGCGATTCGTTTGTCACAAAACAAGCGGCAAAAATAACGCAAATCGCAACCGACTAAGTTTCACAGTTTATCAAAAAAGTTCAAACCGTCAATTAGAGTCTTCGTCTTTTTCTGGATATTTTTCAAAATATTTTAAAAAATTAGTGATATTTCAACGAAATTTCCGTTTTTTTGTAATTATTCCATAGCGTTTTTATTTTTCCTTCTTAACCCTAATACTACTGTAATCTTATTTTTTCGGTATTTCAGTTGGATTTTTGATTTTTTTATAACAGTTTTGTTTATTTTGTGGTTTGTTGTCTTGGCGGCGGACTCAAAGAAAATGTCCAACGGATTATGTCCCCAAATAAAACATGGCAAGGGAATTTCTAATAACCAAGTTAACGGCGGGGTTTACCCCGCACTTTGTGCCTAAAATTCAACAGGGCGGGGCAAGCCCACGCCGTTAACTCTCAATAAATTTTGAGTTTTTAGAAGTTCCCTATACTCATCATACTCATCACACTTGACAATTCTGTTTTCGTTTTTGACCAGAATAAACAATTGTAACGGAATAAACAGAACAGTGTTGACAGGATTTTAAATAAAAGATACAAAAATTATGCTCTTATAAAACTGAATTTTAAAGTACAAGGAGTATAATAAATGTGAATCATTGTTGGTACGTAATTATTAGGCAAGTTCCGAAATAATCAGGAAAAAATTGCTCTTTACCTTCTTCTTTTGATTTGCTATGATTCGAGAATCCTTTACGCTATTCGGCGGGATTTCCGTGTTGCCTAACGCAACGCATTTTTGTAAATTCTTGAGCAAGTTCTGATTATTTTTCAGACAAGAAATAGATGGATTGGTATCAATACATTGACACGTCACGGGTTTTGATTTTCACACTTGTCCTAACTCGGATTAGTGGGATTGTAATCATGTCGCCGGTGATTGGCGGTTCGGAGATTCCGGTTCAAGTTCGTGCGTTGTTTGTTTTTACCCTGACGCTGTTAATCATGCCGTCACAATGGTTTCTAACAATCACAGAACCAAAAAATCTAACAGCTTATGCCATTTTAATTGTAGCGGAACTTGGAATTGGACTTTCGTTGGGACTTGGGTTGAACCTATTTTTTACGGGAGCTTCAATGGCAGGAGAATTAATCGGTCAAATCGGCGGTCTGACTGCTTCACAAATCTTTGACCCAATTTCCGGCGATCAAACTCCATTACTCTCCCGAATGTTCCAATATTTAGCAATTACTGTTTTTGCTGCGGTTGGGGGGTTACATGTTTTAATCACATCGCTTTTGGATACATTTCAAACCTTACCGCCGGGTGAAGCTGCGTTCCAACCGACAATTACCTATTCACTTGTTATGATATTAGGGTTAAGTTTTAATTTATCTATTCGTATTGCTGCGCCGGTAATGGTTGCGGTCTTGGTCGCAATGCTCGTGATGGGACTCTTGGGAAAAACATTACCGCAACTGAATTTAATGTCCGTCGGATTCGGTATTAACAGTATGATCATGTTTGCCGTTATGGCACTTTCGCTTGGGGCGGGCATCTGGTGTTTTCAGGAGCGAATCGACGATGTCTTTCAACTGCTTTTCAACGGACTCCACGCTATTGCCGAACCATGATACAATTGGAATTTGAGCAGAAACACCCGGCAATACGTTTCAACAATAAATCAAAAGAGTATATTTCATGCGGTAACCGTTTTTGAGAATATATCTTGAGAATATATTTTTTGGAAATTAGGTGTCGTTGGAATTTCTATCTTATTGGGTAATACGGTCTGCGATGGAGCAACCATTGATTTGAACGGAAAAGAAAAATTTCCCTTTACTCAAAAATCCGGTAAATTTTGTTTATCTTACCAAAAAAATTATTTTGTCAAAAAGTGAAAACAGAATTTTCGTAATATATCAGTGGAATAATTTTTTTGGTACTATTTTCGCGGCATTTCGTTAATCTCTTATGTTTTCTTAGTCCCGCAGGGACGAGATTATAGTTGATAGTTGAGAGTTGAGAGTGGATAGTGTCGCAAGCGGATTACTACCAAACGGCAATAATTCCGCTTGCGAACTATCCACTCTCAACTCTCCACTCTCAACTATTATCTCGCCCTTGCAGGGCTTTGGGAAAATGGGGAAATTCCTGATCCGGCGGTTGCGCTTCGCTTCACCGCCGGTTATGCATTTCACACCCCTAGCGGGGTTAAGAGCGAAAAACAAAAATTCCACTGATATATTACGAATTTTCAAATATTCTGAATCCATAGTAATGGAGACGGGAATTTTTGATTGTAGTCATCTTTTGGTCGTTACCAATTACTTTATTGGCTTATTTATTTTATTGAATTATTTTATCTAATTTGAATTTTATTAACAAAATGGGTTGAAGTTTGGTATTTTATTTTGTTTATTACTTTTATGTCGGCGTTAAAGTCTTTTTATTTTTCCACATCGTTATAATTAAAAAATTTTACGTGTTTATTAATCTAAACCATTTATTAAAAATGGGTTGGCGGACTCAAGAGAGTTACATTTTCGAGCCGATATTGAAGTTGACCCTGAAAAACACATTTCGTGTCGGGGGGCACGTTCAGGGAAAGTCAGGAGCCGATCAGGAAAAGAATTGGGTCGTATGTCGGCCCATCGGGACTGACGCAAATAACCAAGTAGTTCCAAAGAGACAACGTTTGTTGATTTGACATTAACCGTTTGCGAAGGAGTGAGTCTTTCCGGGCGGAAACCTAACAATTGTTATACACAACGAAATTCTCTGAGGACCAACCAGGAAAAAAGGAGAGTTTACCCAATGAAGTCCAGAATTTTGATGGCCGCTCTCGTTGTCACCCTGTTGATGGGCGTTCGTGTTTTTGCGAGCGATTGTGGTCCGTGTGACCCTGCGAGTGATCCCTGTGGCGCGTGTGACAGTTGCAACAAATCATGTGATCTGTTTTCAGGTCTCAAAAAACTTGTTGACGGCCGTCCTTTCGCGACAAGTGACTGCGGTCCGTGTGACGGTGTTGTTGCTTGTTCACCCTGTGATGAAGCCGCTTGTAACCCATGTGATGAAATCAGTAGTGATGATGTTTGCGGTAAAAAATTCACATTCGGCAAACGGCTGAAAAGTTTGTTTGCAACTAAGAATTGTAATCCGTGTGATGAAGTCGGAGATTGCGGTCCGTGTGATGAAATCGGCAATTGCAATCCCTGTGATGTCATCAGTGACTGCAATCCTTGTGATGAAACTGATGATTGTAACCCATGTGATTCTCACAAAAAGTTTTCCCTACGAAAATTTTTCCAGGGTTTCAAATTAGCTGGTCGTTGTGATGATGGTTGTAGTTCACCTTGTGATGAAATCGGCGATTGCAATCCCTGTGATGAAATCGGCGATTGTAATCCTTGCGATGATGCCGGTTTTTCCGATGGAAGCTGCAATCCGTGTGATGAAGTTGAATGCGGTCCGTGCGACAATGGTTGCGGACAAAAGTTCGGTCATCTGTTCGACAGACCACGACGTAACATAAAGAAATTTTTTGACGGTTTTTCGTTTGGAAAATGTGATCCCGGTTGCAATCCATGCGATGCTATCGGACCTTGTGATGTTTCGTGTCTTGGAACACCTGCCGCTTCTCAGCTCCCCGAAGCCGGAAAATGAGAGAACGTCAACCTCCGAAGACGTAAACCATAAAAGCCTTTCGTTTGGTTATCCAACGAAAGGCTTTTTTTGTTGCTATACTCGACCAGTTCTCTGACCTGTTCCTGTTATAAATTGGTCGTTTTAGGAACGCAAACGTCCTGTTTGCATAGGACTACGGTTATTTACGGTTATTGCGGGCAAGACAGACACCCGCATTCCTACAAAAGACTAATTTGTTACCGTTCAAAGTATAAATACGAAGATTATGTATTACAGGAATGAATTTGATAAGTTTCATCGAATGCTGTTTCAAAATCGAAAACATTACTGAAATCTTCGCGATTATCTTGTGGAGTCTTTCTCATTTGCCCAATACTGATCAAATTATAGACAATATTACCAATATCATCAGTTTTGCGGATTCCCAATGAGTTTAACACCGTTTTGGCAAGAAAACCATATTGAATAATCGCATAGTCCCGTGCTGCTTTGCAAAGGTCTTGTCCGGTAACATGGTTACTGCAATCAGTTCCGGCGGTCTTGTTTTGTCCTGAACTTTTTACATTTACCGGGTTCTCTTTTTCTTGTGAAACCGGTTTATGTTGTTCTTTTTTATTCAATTCCGAAATATCTTGAGCGTAACTCAATGCTTCATAAACAAAAGCGTATGATTCCGCCTTATACCGAAGGTCACGTTTCAATAATTCGATAAAAGGAGTGGTCGAATGAGACATTGGTGATCATTTCTGCTTATTACTGTTTCCGGTGCGGTAATTTTTTCCGTTTTGGGGAGCAGTTGGCGATGAAGTTTCCGTTTTCGTATTGGCGGTAACATTTGTACTTGTGGTTGGAACGACTGCGGTACTATCGTGAATAATTGTTGTTCCGGCGAGTTTTTTCGTTGTAAATTCGTATCGTCCGAAAATCATTCGTCCTGCACTGGTTTGCAACACGCTTGTAACCGTAACAACAACCCGTTCACCGACATGTTCCCGTCCGTTATCGACCACGACCATTGTTCCGTCATCCAAATAACCGATTCCTTGACTGGCTTCTTCGCCGCTCTTAACGATATCAACATCCAGTTTTTCACCTGGTAGAAAAACGGGTTTCATTGCGTTTGCCAGATCATTCAGATTGATTACATCAACACCTTGAATTTTAGCAACTTTATTGAGATTATAATCATTGGTAACGAGTTTTCCTTCGAGGTGTTTTACCAGCGCAACCAGTTTTAGATCAACCGGTTGCCCGCGAAATTCCGGCAAATCGGTATCATCAATTTGAATATCAATTCCTTTCATTTTTTGGAGTCGGTTCAAAATATCCAATCCGCGTCGTCCTCGTGTTCGGCGGTTTCGGTCAGAGCTGTCGGCAATTCGTTGAAGTTCGTTGATTGCAAAACGCGGCATGATAAGCCGGCTATCGATAATCATTGTTTCCATCACATCAGCAATACGTCCGTCAATCACAACACTTGTATCTAATACCAATGGGCGATTACCTTTCAGGTTTTTCCGAAATTCGACATACGGAATAATAAACCGGAAATCGTCCCGTGTCTGAAGAAGAAAACTTGTACAGATATAACAAAGTACAACACCGATTACCAACATAGTATTTACACGGCTTTGTTGAGCGAGATGTTCGGAACCCTGCGGCAATAACGGTGTAATTGCAAAACCAAGAGCGGCGGTTAGGAGAAGACCGATTAAAAGTCCGAAATAGATTGAAGATATCCAGTCAACTCGTTTTTTGGGAATGAGCATATCTCCAACAATCACCAGAATTGCCAAAAAGAAAATTCCGGCAAAAGCCCAAAAACCAGCAGATTCCGTACCACTTAACACTCCAGAGTTGAGAACATAAACTCCCACACCACTGGAAACAAGAATAAACAAACTGCGTAATATTAAAAGTCCCATTGGAAAATTATTAATATGAATTAAGGTTAATGTTTAGAAAAAAGGTTTTAAATGTTATTTTAACACCATTTACAAAAAGCAAAATGAGGGAACTAAGAAAATTCTCTAATTTATAACAAAATTTCTAGTGTTCACAGGCTGGTGTATTAAATTTAGGTAAACAAAAGATAGGCAACCGTAGGTGAAAGTCGTAGGTGAAAGTCGTAG
>JAITIZ010000093.1 GCA_031279215.1 Planctomycetaceae bacterium | reverse complement strand
CTTCGATGGTCATGGAAGTACAAGAGTCTTAACTGATTTCGTCGGTGCAATCGTCGAACTCTACACCTTCGATGCTTACGGTAACGCAATCGGTTTCGACCCATCTGTTGCGTTAACCGAATTCCTGTACAGCGGCGAACAATTCGATTCAAAAATCGGACAACAGTATTTACGTGCAAGATATTACGATCCAGCAACAGGAAGATTCAATCGACTTGATCCA
This sequence comes from Planctomycetaceae bacterium, assembly GCA_031279215.1. Classification (GTDB taxonomy): domain Bacteria; phylum Planctomycetota; class Planctomycetia; order Pirellulales; family Thermoguttaceae; genus WRKP01. The sequence continues at coordinate 4,007 of JAITIZ010000093.1, read as the reverse complement.
TTCTTTGGAAATCTGAACGATCCGCAATCTCTTCATAAATATCTATATACTCATGCCGATCCGGTAAATAGGATTGATCCAAGTGGTGAGTTTGGTTTTGCTCTTGGTTTAGGTGGTTTGATGCTAGGAGTAGTTCTTAATACAAACCTTCAGACAATCTCAATAGATTGTTATCAAGACACCTATGATGGTACGGTTAAAGGATTAAATATCTTTGAAGCTTTTTATAATTCTAAAGTTTTTGCCGCTCTTGCATTGACCGGTGAACCCACCGCGGCTACTTATGCAAGTTATATGGCATTCTTTATTGTAGCAATAAGCGATGGTGTTATTGATAAAGTTCCCACTTATAATCCCGTTCATACTTCTCAACAAATTGATGCACAAGCAGAAAAAATCGTTAGACAATGGATGAAAGCAAAGGGATTTGATCCAAATAAAATTATTACATTAAAGAATGCGAGTGGACATGGAGTTGATCTTGTTGGAATGCGAAACGGGAAACTTTATATTTTTGAAATCAAAGGACATGAGGGATTAATGCGAGGTAGCGGTTATGGTGATCTCAGCCAAGCACAAAGAAATGTCGATGATTTCATTACGACAAGACTTCGAAAAGCAGCATACTCTTCAACTGGTCATTGGAGTGATAACAATGTCTCACAACAAGTTAGGAAAGCTGCTCAAGAAGCATTAGATCATATTAATGATGGTAAACCCATGGCTACACGAATGATTCATGTAGAAAATGTTTTCGGCTCTGTTTTGAATAGTAGTGCGAAAATCATTTATAAATCGTGGAAACGACTAAAAATTAAATAATCTTACCGTTTAGATTATCAATACGCATATTACTTATTTTTCAATTTTATTTCAATGAAAAAACCACAGCGAAAAAAATTAAAAGATTTTTTGGAACGAAAACATTGTATATTTACTGATGATAATATTGAGTGGTCTGTTACAACACAAGAAAAAGATATTCATCAGTTATTACAGATATTGCCGGAAAACAGAATTATCACAGAACACTATGTTAAAATCGCCAACCGTATGGCAACTCGTGGTAGCTATATGGGTGCTGAAGGAACTTACATTTGTCTTGACGGGGATGTGGATAAAGGGTGGTATTTAATACGGAAATCACTTCTTTATCGTTTTCTAATACCTTATGTCTGTTTTCCTATTTGGGAAAGGCAAAGAGATAAAAAGAGACGACCATCAGAAATGGCGTATCTTATAGATTCCATGTGGTCATCATCAACCCTTGCGGCTCTTGGTCTTGCTATTTCGCCCAAAGAAGGATGTTGGATTCTTGATCAAATGGAGCTTGGACTAACAGATGGACGTTATGGTTGGAACTATGACGATTTTTTTAGTGCTTATTTGGTGCGTTTAAATCGAATGTTAAAAGGTCAACCTGATATCTTAATCCAACCTCCCAATCCACGAAAAAATTGGGAACATCCATACGAAAACATATTTACCTGTTGGAATGATGGAGAACATCTTGCGGGAGCAATTTATGATATGTGTGAATATCACATGCACGCCAATAATCGTGATTGGGATAACCATAACGCAGAATTTAGCGATTTGTTTGCTGGTCTGAATCCGATAGAAATACATGCTTTAGAATATGTACGTAATCAACTAGGATTACCAACCCCTCAAGTGGAACACGAATTGTTACAACCTCCATTTTATCCAATTCCAGATTCCGTTAAAAATATTTCAACGGAACAAATTATTGCCGAAGACCAACTTTTACACGATGTTGTTGAATTTATCAATGACTGGGTAAAATATCCGCTGTAATCGTTTTATCAGTACGTACAATAAACGAATATTACCACCACATGAACTTAAAAACAAAATACCAAAGAAGTTTATTATCATCGTCATGCCGCAAATGCAAAACCTCGAATCGAAACACGACCGAAAGTTAAACATTCGACTCCATGTGCCAAACAGCTAATGTGTATCGCCGGTAAAGCTGGAACAAAAATAAAACTTCATCTTGAATTTCTTGAAGGACGGTTATATCTGCCAATCATTCATGTCGAGCGAATTTAATTTATCTCACCAACTTGATTATCACTGATCAATCTGTGGTCACCGTATGCACAAAATGCAATTTCTAAACAAATTTGTCGTTTTTTGAGTATTACCGAAGCAATAATTCGCTTCATTTCTTATAGCATCTCCTAAAAAATATCCCCAATTTTATTATCGTACCAGTAATTTTAAGTCATTTCAAATCTTATGGACAAGCGCACAGGATAAAAACTCCTTGGGTTCATTTGTAAAAAAATAAAAAAATTACTAAGAATAAATATAACATAAAAATTTTATGTGACAAGTCTCGCTTTTCGCTTCAGGATAAAAAAATAATCGTACAATAGAATAAATCACCGTAAATTGCAAAAAATCACTGTACAAAATTAAAAAACGCATTTTAAAAATAAATTTATAACTCAAGTTTTCGTTCAATATGTCTTATAATGCTCCCTAAACTAATAATATAAAAGAAGTTAAAAAAAATCAGTTACACAAAATACCATGATTCGGAAAATCAACAGGAACTAACTATGTTGAGATAATATCCTCTTTGACTATTTGTTTTTTTTCGAAGTAATAAATAAGGGTTTCAAGCAAATATGCCAAATACTAATTGCACATAAAACAATACTCACAAAAGCAATAATCACTATTTCTATTTCAAAATGAAAGGATAATATCATCCAACATAATATTGATATTACAGTAAAATGTAAAATACAAGTAAAACCAATTAGCAGTTTGACGGAAAAAGACACAAGATCATTTTTATAAACAGATTGTGTGTCATCATTTTGTGTGTCATTATTAGCGCAACTTTCATTTTTGCTAATACTTTCACCACATCTATTTTCGTTTTTATACATGTGATTCATATTTTTTAAATTTGAATCTTATTCGGAAATTAAAGAGTCTCTAATTATATTTGTGTATATTCCTAATGGGCCTCCCAATAATATTTTTCCAACAAATTGAGCCGCAACATCTGCGTCTAATGTCTTTGCTGCATCTATTGGCAATGCTGCATTCAACAAACCAGTAATCAAAAATGCTTTAATTGCATTAAATATTGCATTAGGCCAATATTCCTCCCATGTTTTATATGAACCTTCGAGTAGATATTTTGCGGTATCTTGCGCAAAAGATGTTGCGGCAGCAACACCAGCGCGAGATAAAATTTCCCATTTTTCATTTGATATGATTATTGGACCAAAAGTTGATGATGCTGCCCCCCATCCGAATCCTTCTCCGAATGCTGATATTATTTTTGCAGGGTCTATAATATCCCATACTGTATTCCAATCTTGTGGCCAACTTTGCTCACGATTGTAAATATTTGTCAATAATTGTGCGCTTGCATTAGCGGCTCCAGTACCTATTGACTGCCAAAGAGTTGTCCAAAATCGTTTTTTATCAACATACCATAACAACGTTAGCGATGTTCCACCAACAAATCCTGATGTAAAACTTGCTCCCATTGCTCTTGTTATAGCACCGGACACAACACCAATACCCACTGTCGTTACCATTCCCCGAAGACCAATAGAAGCAATCATTGAAACAAATCCAGATCCAAAGAATTGTCCGCTAGGATCAATTCCCTGTATGGGATCAGCATGACAATAAAGATATTTATGTAAACTCTGTGGATCATTGAGATTCCCAAAGAATGGATCAAGCCGATTAAATCGACCTGTTACGGGATCGTAATATCGTTGCCGTAAATATTGTTGTCCGATCTTGGAATCGAATTGTTCGCCGCTGTACAGGAATTCTGTTAACGCAACAGATGGGTCGAAACCTATTGCGTTACCATAAGCGTCGAAAGCGTAGAGTTCGACGATTGCACCAGCGAAATCAGTTAAGACTCTGGTGCTTCCGTGACCGTCGAATGTGAAGTAAAGTTCTTGTTCGGTGCCGTTTTTAATAGTGATTTGACTGATTCT
>JAITIZ010000015.1 GCA_031279215.1 Planctomycetaceae bacterium | reverse complement strand
TCATCAAGTCTGATGGGAAAAGACTTGATATTACCTTGTTACGTCCATTAAATTGGATTTCAGAATCACAGGCAGATATTGGTACAACAATATTTCTTGATCTACCAGAATTGGGTGCGCAAGGTTTTGTGAAAGTTCGTAACATTGAGCATTGTCCACCCATTAAATCCGGTAAAGGCAATGTTATTACCGGAACATTTCACCATGAAGCGGCGAATACGATTGATCTTTATGTTGAAGGTTTATCGAAACCAATTGGCAGTACAGACAATCATCCATTTTGGTCTGTAACACGAAATGAATTTGTTGAAGCCGGAAAATTACAACCGGATGAAGAATTACATCTTCATAATGGTCAAACCGCAAAAGTAATTCAGATATTGCCAAGACCGGGACCGAAACAAGTTCATAACTTGGAGGTAATGAATGAACATGTGTATCGAGTTTCTGATCAAGGAATATTAGTACATAATAATTATGTTTATAAAAACGCCAGCATCAAGCGGCAAAAACAAAATGAGCATGTTTTTGGAACTCCAGAATATAATAATCGATTAAAAAATCCACCGAAAGACAAAACCAAACTCACATCAGTATTTTTAGATGGCGCAACAGCCGAACATTATGTTACCGAAACTATGAAACTTGCTACGGGAAGGTCTGAAGGTGGTGCTACAATATATGAATATGATTTCAAAATAGAAGTAGGAGCCGATGGAAATGGATCACCCGCAACTCGGGTAAGAGTAATCAAAGACACACAAGGACAAATTCATGGTTATCCGTATTAATAAACTTATATCAAACTATTTTTTTGTGCAACAAATATATGGCTAATTTATTAAAACGAATATTGGTAGATATAAAAACAAGTTATGGTTCATTTTCCGAACCTGATTGGAGCTTTCTTAGAACAATGAAAAATACATATCAGGCACTTATTAATGATCTAAATCAAAATGAATCTATCTCCTCTTTTTTTTCAATACAAGATGTATCTGGTTATATGGGGAGCGGTTATGTTCCTATGTTAAATTTAGTACATGATAATCAAAGGTGGAGTCTTTGGCTTACATTTGTTGGTAGGTATGCTTATTTTTCAAAAAACTTAGAAGGTCGTAATTATAAAGTGATCTCACACAACGAAGATTGTGATATTCCAGAAGAAATAGAAATATTGGCAATACTAAAAAATCATGCCATTATTCCATTAACAAAACAAATAGTTCACTTACAAGTACCTGAATTTAAAATGCGCGAGTATATTAGTGACCCCATTGAAATTCCAACTATTCGTGATATTTTATTTTTTGAAACTTAAATAATTGTTTGTTTCAAAAAACGATAAAAAGTGTATAAAATAATGATTCTGCTTATGAATAAAAAAACAATTAAAGTCTGAATGTCTTATGAGATAATTTGAAAAATATAATATGGTAAATAATTTTGATATAGCCTAAAATTACTGGTATGATAATAGAATTTAGGAGAATTTTTAGACAGTGCTACAAGAAATGAAGCGAACTACCGTTTCTTTAAAACGGATATTCCGTCGTGATTTTTTTGGTGCTTAAAAAATGAGATTTTTCAAAAATGTTCGAATTAGAAAAAACAATAAAAGTACCAGTTTGTTCTCATTATAAAATTACGAAAAACTAAAAAAATTTACTGTACAAAAAAACACTGTCGTTATGCTTGTTGCCTACATTTTATTTGTGTTTTTATATCCGAAATTTTCGACACATGTTAAAAGTTGTGTCAGAATATAACTTTGTTAATAAAGGCAAATGTGTACTGTTTCGAGGAAAAGCCAGATTGCTCAAGAATGCTGGGACAAATCATTACATTGCTGGGGTACAGCAGAATTGTTGAGAATCCGAGCCAATTTTATGAATAATCTTATTAAGGGACAGACGTACGCTGGAGTTGCAATTCCAGTGTTTATCGGTATGTTAGTTCTTTGTTTTAATTTCAAAGATGATTTTTTTTATACTATCAAAATTGTTTTTAGTATATTGAACATTCCATTTATCCTATTTTCCCTTTGGACGATTGTATGGAAATGGCAAGATGGTTATATTACTTTATCCCGAGCCAATGATGAACACTTGGTTTTATCAGAAAAATTTAAGGATTTAGCCCACCGGATAAACTCTTCTCCAATACCAACATTAAATGAAATTGAAAGGGAGTATGATTCTCTCAAACGAGAAGATGAAATTCTTACCCAAAAAATAAAAGAGCTAAATATCAGCGAATGTGAAAAACGATATGCTATGCGGTTTGCATTACGACAATTTCAAAGGGAATGTGTTGGATGTGGGCAGGTTCCTAAAAATTTAATTTCAACGGATTGCCCAGTTTGTGGACAATTCAAATTTTGTTTCAATTTTCTTGGAGGAAAAATTTATGACGCAAAACATCGAGTTAGTACTTAAAGGTTTTTTATCTTTATCACGTACTGAAAAGAACGAGTTTATCAGAGAGTTAAACTTGTGGCTTTCAGCAGGAAAAACAGAAAAGGAATGCCAATTGATACTGAAGTCAAAGCAGGCATCGGTGGTACTCGGTCCGACAGGTTCGGTTTGCCCCTGCTGTGGAAAATAAAATTTTCTTGATTATTTCATATTTTTGGGGGAATTTTTTAATACGATAAAACGGTGACGCGGTTCAAGAAGCTCCAGTTATACGCCAATATTATCTGTTACTACTACCTAAAACACTAACATTGTAACGAAATCAATAAACACTTCAAAACGATATTCCCGATACAATTTTATATCAAAATTGCTCATAACCCCTTTATAATCAAGGTTTAACATCAATTCCTGTACCTGGTGAACAACGCCGTTTTGAGGAGTGAACGGGGCCGTGAACAGTAACTTATATGTTTCCGTAAGTCTTTATGGTACCAAGACTTACGTCAAACCGGAAAAGGATAGGCGATCCCTTCGCCTACCTTAATGAATATAGGATCGTTACTGAATAATTACTATTTTTTACTCATGTTACAGTTTTGAAAATTTGTAAATTTGTAAATTATGAACATTATGTCAATTTTGTAATTTTTGTATATCCGTATATTCTATGTTCAAAATAAAAAAATTCATTAAAATATTACTCAAAATATGTCCAATCCAAACCTACAAATTCAGGAGAAAATTATGAGTTCTTTTTTTACGAAAATATCAATTTTATTGATATTCGGTATGATGTTTTTTAACAGTTTTCTTTCAGCACAGGAAAAAACAAATCCCTGGTTTTTTGAACCTAATCCCGATTTGCCGAATGTCTTAATCCTCGGTGATTCAATTTCGGAAGGATACACTTTACCGGTTCGAAAATTGCTTCATGGGAAAGCCAATGTGTATCGTCCCATGAATGCAAAAAATACTGCACCAGAAAATTGCGGTAACACCAAAATGGGATTGCGTAATCTTGATCGCTGGGTTGATACAAAACAGATCAACAGTAAAAAATGGGATGTAATTCATTTTAATTGGGGACTTTGGGATATCAATCGGCGAATCCCACACAATCAGGATAATACCGGTATTCGTGACAAAATCAATGGAACTATTTCTTTTACGGAAAAAGAATACGCCGAAAACCTCGAAAAAATTGTCGAAAAATTAAAAAAAACCGACGCTAAACTGATTTGGGGAAGTACTTCGTTTGTTCCAGAAGGAGAAGAAGGGCGTGTTTCGGGTGATGAAATTAAGTATAATAACGCAGCCGCTAAAGTAATGAAGAATCATCATATTCCGATTAACAATATCCACGAATTGACAAGCCGGTTTGAACCATCCCTCTTTCGTGGACCAAGAGATGTTCATTACAAAAGTGCAGGTTCACAAAAAATTGCGGAACAAGTTGCAGAACAAATCCAAAAAATTTTGGGTAATATTTCAGTGGAAAGTTTTTAAACATGTAAAATCCCGAAAAAAACAATGTGTCCATTTATTGTCCCACAAGGACAGTACTTTATACTTTGAACGGTTTCAAAATGAGACTTTTTTCTGCTCCGGCGGTTGCGCTTTGTTTTACGTCATTTTCAAAGAACCCAAAGTGTCCTTTTTAACTGTGAGAAATATCGTTTCCAATTCATTGATATTTGACGAAAATAAATCCGAAACAAAGATAATCCGCTTGATTCCTCGTAAAAAAGAAGTTATAATTCAAAACGTAAATACAACATTTTCTGCCCGTTAAAAATTGAAAAAAATTCTTTACATGAAGTATTCGTATCATATTATCCAAAAAATTTGAAACAGCCCCCTAGCAATGCTCATACTTTACTATTACAACAGATTGCCCAACAGAACCATCGTACACCATTTTTCGTAATTGTCTATTTTGGTCCGCAGATTGCGCAAATTTACGCAGATTTTTGTCCAAAGATTTTTGTCCAACGATTTTTGTCCAGCGATTTTCGTCCACCGACTTTCGCAGAGATTCGATCTTCGCGGATTTTCACGGATTATTTTTTGAGAGTACGAAAGAACGAAACAAACAAAGGAATATATAGACAAAAAATACAAAAAATTATTTTCAGAAAACTTTTTAAAATAATCTGCGAAAATTGGCGTCATCTGCGGACAATTTCAATTATGCGGCCGTTAAGAAAATAGACTGTTACCATTTTTCCTGAAATCCGTTTAAAAACGTAAAAACCTTAATTTTTTAAATAAAATCATTATGAACAAAAAAGAAAAAACTCTCGTTCCTCCACATTGTTCCAAAGGTCAAATAGATTCCGAAACCATCCGAATGTTTGGCTTAGTGGTGATTATTTTTGGAATGCTTCTTTATTGGATTATTAGATATTTCGTTTTGCAATAAAAATCAGTATCAAAAAATAAAGGGACATAAAAATTTAATCATTCGAAAAATATAATGTTTTTTTCGATTCTTGCCATAGAACTCTTATGAAATAATTCTTTTACAATGCCGCACTCTCCACAACAACTTCGTGAAGATTTATTAGCTATTTGGAACGCCGGAGTTGAAGGTGTTCGGGTTGACCGTTTGATTCGTCATTCTGTTTCGCTTCACGGTCATGACTTCTTGCAAATAGGAAACGAAAAATATTACCTCAACGAAATTGATCGAATTATTGTTATCGGCGGCGGTAAAGCATCAGGCGCAATGGCAGAAACTCTTGAATCCATTTTGACTCCACTGTTTGATCACAAAGAAATTACAGGATGGGTTAATGTTCCTGAAAATAGCGCAAAACCGCTTCGTAAAATTTTTCTCCATCCTGCCCGTCCAATGGGTGTGAACGAACCAACCGAAGCCGCCATCGAAGGAACAAACAAAATTATCAAATTAGTAAAAAATCTAAAACACAATGATTTATGTTTAAACTTGCTCTCCGGCGGCGGTTCCGCATTGCTCCCCGCTCCGGTACCGGAAATCTCTCTCCAAGATAAATTAGAATTAACCCGCTTTTTAAGTGAATCCGGCGCAACAATTCAAGAACTAAATACTGTTCGAAAACAAATCAGCCGTATTAAAGGCGGCCGTCTTAAATCGCTTTGTTACGGTAAACAGCTTATCAGTTTGATTGTTTCGGATGTATTGGGTGATCCATTGGATGTGATCGCTTCCGGTCCTACCGTTGACAACAACAGTTCCGTTTCCGACGCTATGGCGGTACTCCGTCGATTTGCTCCCCCCATTCTTGAGAAGTTTTTTAATTCCGATAATTCCGATAATTTCAATAATTTCGATAATTTCAATAATTCCGATAATTTCAATAATTCCAACAACTTCGATGACTCCAATCCCAAATCAATCACCAATAACAACGAAAAAATATTGTCCGTCCGTCAACAAGCCTTGCTTCGTGTTTACCGTTATTTTCAGCAACAAATATGTTCGGTACATTCTGAACCGGAACTTAAACCACAAAACGGATTTGTACGTAATCTAATTATTGGCAACCTCGCAACAGCTGTGGATGCGGCAGGTGCAGAAGCACTTCGACGCGGATACTCTTATACAATGCATGTTTCCCCAAAAAGTGAAGGTTTTGCTGAAGAAGTCGGTTCCCATTTGGCGGATTTAGCACTGATGAAATGTTCCGATTGTTTGATTCACGGTGGTGAACCGGTTGTTAAACTGGTTCCATCGGAACAACGCGGAAAAGGCGGACGTAATCAACAACTTGTTCTGGCAGCATTGCTCCATCTTATGAATCGTCTGGAACTCGAAACCAACCCTAGTGCCTTTCCGAAAATAGCAATCCTTTCAGGAGGAACCGACGGAGAAGATGGTCCCACCGATGCAGCCGGAGCTTGGATTGACCCAATCTTTTGGTCCGAATTTCAAAAAAAACTCAAAACCAATCCGGCTTTTCAACCAATTACCTTTCTTCAGCATAACAACGCTTATCACTTTTTTGAACCGCTCGGAACCTTACTTAAAACCGGAATAACTGGAACAAATGTTTGTGATTTACGGGTTATCCTTATTGATCATAGCCAATAATTTTTTTAAGAAATTAAAAATTAAGACAAATTTAATAAATCTCTTATCGGAAGCGTTGCTTTCATGTTCAAAAAAAGTATAATGCACCATAGGTGAATTTTATATTAAAGTAAAGGCGGTATTTAGCGGTTTTATTGTTGGGTTCTTTTAACGGTGCCGCAATGTCAATCGTTGTTGACCGTTTATTTTTTGTATTAGCCCTGAAAAAGTAAAGGAAAATCGGTTTTGTTCTTTCAGAGAGTTATCGGGAGTAAAAACATGTTCGATAGAACAAATGAGAATCTTTCTGTTTCTTTTGCGGCAGTTTATACTTTAAACAGTAACAATAACAAATGGGCCTTTTGTAAAAACCCGGGCGTCTCACCCACAACAAACAAAATAAATGATCATTTTTTACCGTGCAAAATTTAGCGTCAAAAATTACAACATTAAAAATTAAAAATTAAAATGATAACGGCGGGGAAATAGATGGGTATTTCTCATTCCTGTGCGGAACTAACTATTACAACACAATTAAAAAATAATACGGCTGAATAGTTATAAAATATTTTATTGAACATCTTATTTTCTAAATCATTACCGAACACTATCCATTACAATTATTAAATATTATTAGATATTAAAATTAAATGGAACCTGATTCGGAAACCTATAAAACAAAATTATGCAAGTATTGATTGTTGACGACAGTAAACTCGCCTTAACGGCATTGAAAGGTCTTTTGACAACCGCCGGTTATGAAGTTTTAACCGCCATGAATGGTCAAGAAGGTTTGAAGGTACTCGAAGAAAATGCCTGTCGTATGGTGATTTCTGATTGGGAAATGCCGGTAATGAATGGTCTCGAATTTTGCCGTGCGGTGCGTGCGGAAGAATTTACCGGTTACGTTTATTTTCTGCTGCTCACCTCACACGGGGCATTGGACGAAATGGTTCAAGGACTTTCCGCCGGAGCGGACGATTTTATCGCGAAACCATATAAACCGGATGAAGTTTTAGCCCGTCTTCGGGCAGGTGAACGAATTCTTTCACTGGAAACCCGTGATGTTGCCATTTTCGCTCTGGCAAAACTCGCCGAATCCCGCGATGTCGATACCGGCGCCCATCTGGAACGAGTTCAATATTATTGCCGGGCGTTATCGCAACAAATGGCAACTCTCGAAAAATATCAAGAAATAATCGATCCCGAATTTATACGTTTGATGTTCCAAACCAGTCCGCTTCACGATATCGGAAAAGTGGGAATTCCCGATTCGGTTCTGCTAAAACCGGGAAGACTCGATCCCAATGAATTTGAAATAATGAAAACACACACAACTATTGCCGCTCAAACTCTTGACGCTGCTCTTGGCAAATTTCCCGGGGTTTCCTTTCTCAAAATGGCACGCGATATTGCCGCAACTCATCATGAAAAATATGATGGCTCCGGTTATCCTAATGGACTCAAAGGAGAAAATATTCCGCTTTGTGGACGAATTATCGCTTTAGCCGATGTTTATGACGCATTAATTTCCAAACGAGTGTACAAACAAGCCTTCACACATGATTCAGCAAAATCAGTCATTCTCGAAGGAAGCGGTAAACATTTCGACCCTGATGTTGTCGAATGTTTTTTAGCCCGCGAAGATCAATTTGTTAGTATCCGCAAACGGTTTTCCGAAAATGAAGACGAATAAGATAAATTACTATTGCCGTTAAAATTATGATATTATGATATTTCGGCATATTTCAAACTCAATACATCAATATACTTATTTAGACGAACTAATTTATGTTTGCAATATTTGCGCAATTTACCGAAATGTAATTTATCGGTTTATTCTTGTTCAAAATTATGAAATATGCAATTATTATTCCCGATGGTTGTGCTGATTGGGCGGTTGAATCGTTGAACGGTCAAACCCCAATGCAGGCTGCCCGAACTCCCAATCTTGATGCGCTGGCAAAAACAGGAATAGTCGGACGTAATCAAAATGTTCCTGCCGGAATGTCCCCTGGTTCTGATGTGGCAACTCTTGGTCTTCTGGGTTACAATCCGTCGCAATACTACACAGGACGTGCTCCTCTCGAAGCGGCTGCCCAAGGTATCGAACTTCAAAATGAAGACTGGGCAATTCGATGTAATCTCGTAACAATTGAAAACGGTTTCATGAAAAGTTTTACCGCCGGACATATCTCTTCCGACGAAGCCAAAATACTTATTACCGCATTAAATAATGAAATTGTTCCGACTTCATCAAGCAAACTTCAGTTTTATCCTGGAGTTAGTTACAGAAATCTCGTTATTGCACGGGATCAAGTCCCATTGTCAGGAAACACCAAAACTTATCCGCCGCACGATTATACCGATCAAAAAATCGATTCTGTTTTACCGTCCGGCGATGGAAGTTCGTTTCTTCGCAATCTGATGGACGCAAGCCGTCAGATTTTCGAAAAACATCCGCTAAATCAGCAACGAATTAAAACAGGAAAACTTCCGGCAACACAAATCTGGCTCTGGGGAATCGGTCAAAAACCACAACTCCCTTTGTTCGCAAACCATCTTGCCTCAATACCACCAATTCGAGGAGCTATGATTACAGCGGTTGACTTGTTGCGTGGAATTGCTTCGCTAATCGGTTGGGAAATTATCGATGTTCCTGGTATTACCGGATATGTTGATACGGATTTTGCCGCAAAAGGAAATTATGCAGCACAAACCCTCAAAACTCACGATCTCGTGTGTGTCCATATCGAAGCCACCGATGAAGCAGGACATGAAGGAAATGTTGAAAAAAAAATAAAAGCACTGGAAGATATTGACGCCCAAGTTGTACCGCCAATTCTTGAAACATTGAAATCCTATGGAGATTGGCGGTTGTTCGTTTCACCGGATCATCCAACTCCTGCCGCAATTAAAACACATACTTCCGATTATGTTCCCTGGTTACTGGCAGGAAGTGATATTTCGCCTTCAACCGCTTCCGCTCCAAGTTATGATGAAGAAACCGCCCGCTATTCCAGTTTTCGCTACGATAATGGCTGGGAAATGCTCCCGCAACTTTTCATCCAAAAATGATTGGTCATTTTATCATTGGGTTTTATCACACATTATGTCCCCTCCCAAAACTCCTCCATCCCAAAAATCAGGTAATATTTTTGACCGTTTTATTCGTCAAATGTTTGAACGAATTACGATATTTACTGATTTCCTTTACCATTACGCCAGTCCCAATTTGCTTGCCGCTATTGATCTGACTCAAGTTACACCGTTTCCAACCCATTCCTTTGACCGTAATACCAAAGAACGAATCGCTGATTTGATTTTCCTTTGCGGGTTGAAAAATCAATCCGGTCAGATTGGAGTTATTATTGTATTTGAACATGCCGGCGGTTCGATACATTTTTTACCGAAACGGTTACTCGAATACCTCATTGGAGCATGGAATATCATCGCCGGAGATGAACGAAAGAAAATCTTACTTCCGTCTCCCTATTTTATCGTAGTTAGAACCGGTAAAAAACCCAAAAGAAAACACAAAATCAAATACCAGAAAACGAGCAATATGTGTGTCAAAGTCGAAGGCTTAACAATGGTAAATCAACTTGATTTTGATTATGATGTTGTTTATTTACCAGATATTGAGCTTGATAATTTATTGGGTAGTCCGTTATTGAAAACAACACTTGGAGTAGCCAAAGTGTTGACCGAAGGACATCCCGAATACTTTTCAGACGCATTGTTGCCGCTTAAAAACTATCTGGATTATGATGAAAAACGTCGTGTTGTAAACCTTGCACTTGAATTGTTCGCCAACTTTTTACGTGCAAGACATGAAAAACCCAATATCAATGACTTAGACCGAGTTTTAAGTCCAATTTTTAACGAACAGGAGAAACAAAATATGATTACAACAATTTTTGAAGATAAATTTTTAGAAGGAAAAATAGAAGGGAAAATGGAAGGTAAAATAGAGGGAATTGCGATGGGTAAAGCAGAGGCGATTCTCGATATTCTGAAAATGCGTTTCAAAAAGTCCGTTCCACGATCAATCAATAATAAAGTTTTATCTATACGTGATTCGATTGTACTGGCTTCGTTGACGGAATCGGCGATAACCTGCCAATCGCTCAAAGATTTTTCAGAAGACCTATAAGTATAATTACCTTTATGATAACGATAAAATTTATGATATATTGAATCAGAGTTGTATAAATTGTTTATTGATTGAATGTTATGGTATTACATTAACATTGTTTTTTTCAACATCCTTTGTAACACCGGTTTTTAATATTTTGTCATAGTTAGATGGTAAGGCTATACTATGATGAGATTTTACCGGATTTATTTTGGTACAAAAGTTTTCTTTTTTTTCTAAACATGAAACGTTTTTTTATTTTATTTATTATTTTGATATTGGGTTTATTTTTTGTGCCGGCGGTTTTGTTTGCGGAAGCGGATGAAAAAAAGCGGTTGGAAGAACTTCAGCAAATTGTTGACAAAAATGTTGGGATTGTTGATAAAAGCATGAAGTTGGAATTGTTTCAAGACCTTGGTAAAAAACGGCTTTCAAAAGAAAATGTTGATGCTGCTAAGGCGGTGTATGAAGCGACGGAAAAAATTCTTGTGGAAAAAAATATTTCGGAGGAATTTCGTATTTGGACATTGAAGCGTAAGATTTTTGTACTGATTCTTCTTGCTTATGAAGAGATACCTCGTTATTTTCCGCGTTTGGTTGCTATTATTGACGAGCTGGATGGTCAAAAGGATTTTGAGAGTCTTCTTCGTGAGGCGGAACAACATGTTTTACGAATTGGTTCGGTATTAGCGATTAGTCCTGGGGGAGATCGAAGGGTTACTATTGATCTTAAATCTTTGGCGGATCGTATGATTCTTTTTGCGAAGGAAAATCCGGGGTCTGAGGCGGATATTTTGATTGAACAATTATTTTTCAGGATCAATCAGATTCCGCAACTCAGTCTTCGTGACAAGCGGATTGCCGTTATTGCGCCGATTTTTATACCGTATTTTATTGAATCGAACCGTAAAGTTGCGGCTCAATCTCTTATTATTGATGCGCGGCGGGCGTTACTTCCGGGGCATCCGATGTTGGTTGCGGGTTTTGATTTGGAGGGAAAACCGTTTAATCCGGCACTTCTCAAGGATAAGGTTGTACTTATCCAATTTTGGGGAACATGGTGTGCTCCGTGCAAGGAGGAGATACCGAATCTGATTGATTTATACGAAAAATATCATTCAAGGGGTTTTGAAATTATTGGTATTAACACGGCGGTCAAAGGTGATGAGCGAGTGGAAAAGGTCAAACAATTTTTAGCGACGACAACTTTTGGCAGTAAGAGAAAAACGATTCCTTGGTTGGTTTTGCACGAGGGGATTGCTGCATCACAGAACAAGAATACGATTACGAAATATTATGGAATTAACGAGCTTCCGGTACTGATTTTGATTGCCCGCAATGGTCTTGTTTTAAAACTCCATCCGATGCCTAGTACTTTAGATGCGGAAATTAATATGGCTCTTAATGCTGTTGAGTTAACTCCAGAGGAACAATTAAAAGCGGATACCGCACGGCAACAGCAGGAAGCAAAAATTGATCAGGAAATTCAGGAACAACTCAAGTTAATAGAAAAGAAATAAACCCAAACGAAATTCTTAACCAATTTCAAATTCAATAGAAGAACAATTGTAATTGTCTATTTTGTTATTGTTTCTGTAGGGTGAAATGATATTATCTCCTATGTCTTGAAAAGGCATGTATATTTAGTTAATTAGTGTTGTATGCAGAATGATTGCCGTTTGGTTAGTAATCCGCTTGCGACACTTTCCACTTTCAACGACTCCGGGGGTTAAGAGGAAAAAATAAAAAACCGACTGAATAATTACGAAATATCACCAAATTTTTAAAATATTCCTAGTGTTCACAGGGTGGTTGTTAATTTAGAGAAATTGGGGTAGCGAAAAAAAGGCAGTTATGGTATCCTTCTTGACTGTAGATTTTTGTTCCCCACTTTTTGTGGTTCCCTTTTTCAAGGAGGATTTTTCCAT
>JAITIZ010000710.1 GCA_031279215.1 Planctomycetaceae bacterium | reverse complement strand
GTCAAGGGGACGCTTGGCGACTATACGATTCATCTTGGCAGTGGTGAAGTTCAAATGACGGCTGGCGGTTCGTTGACGATTTTACCGGTTCATTCACAGCATCGCGGACGTTTATTTTTGCCGTTTATTGATGATGATCCCAAAACTGCCGAAATCATATCAAAAACATTGCTCCTCGCCGAAGACAACAAAATTAAAGACCCAACCATCCTCGACGCAATCCGTAACAAATAAATTTGATATTGTTGCAAGCAGAGTTTTCACTGTAATAGTTATCAATCCGCTTGCAAACTATTCACTCATAACTATACTCATCACATTTGAAATTTCTGTTTTCGTTTCAAAATAGACATTCATTAAAATCGTCCCAACGGGACAACCGGCATTAGCGTAAGGCAACGCCCTACGTAACAAATATAAAACACCAAACCCCTGTAAAGGCAAAAGCAAAATCTGGAATAACAGACAGCTCTTGCTCTTACAGGGTATTGTGTAACTGTCTATTTAAAAACTGCTCTTTACTGAATCCAGTTGAATTGTTATTATTCGTTCTATGAATCCCCACCATCACATTGATCGTAATTGTCTATTTTCGTCCGCAGATTACGCAGATTTACGCAGATTTTAGTCCAGCGATTTTCTCAGATATTCGATATTCTCGGATTTTCACGGATTATTTTTTGAGAGTACGAAATAATGAAATAACGAAACAAACAAACAAACAAACAAAGGAAGAATAGACAAAAAATACAAAAAATTATTTTCAAAAAACTTTTTAAAATAATCTGCGAAAATTTGCGTCATCTGCGGACGATTTCAATTATGCGGTCGTTAAGAAAATAGACTGTTACTACAAAGGTTGTTTTGTTAGGAAAAATAAAATGAAAATAAGGTTTGTTGAAACATTCGTCGCAACCTTCAATGAATAATTACAAAAATTAAAATAGACAGTTATGTAATAAATTGACCACCTGTCTTGTCAAGAGGGTAGAGGTGTAATATACTACTACATTGGTTTTTGAGTACTGTTGCCGATTTGTTGTTAAAGAGGCAGCAAAATAATTAAAAAATGAGGAGATTTATTATGAAAAAATTTGCCTGCTTGTTAATTTGTTTGTTCATTGTGATTTCCTTTTTAACATTTGTTCCTAAATCGGAGAACGTCATTGCAGCACAAACGGAACAAAAACAGAATGTTGACGTACCAAGTCCAACGAGGTTAAAGTTGGAATCTGAAGCATCTGAACCGAAAACAATTTTTTACAATAAATAATTAAAAATCAACTGTTACAGATAGAAATTAAGAATTATACTTCTTTTCTGTACATTTCGTGTATTCTGTGTATTCCGTTTTAAAAAATAAAGGGATAATTATAAACGAACATAAATAAACCTATTGAACGGCAAGTCAATGAATTCAAATATTTTTACAATAATCGACGGATGGAAAAATAAGTTACTTGATTTTTCGAAACGCAATCGGCTTATTAATTGCCGTATTGGAGGACGGAATACGCTGGAAATTGTTCATCCTAATATGGAAACGATTTTACAGTATCTCGTTATTGACGAAAAAACAGTACGGTTTTCATGGAAAAATGATATTGTTCCCAATATTCCTAAAAATAACGAAGAGGAAAATGAAAAGATAACACAGGAAAATCAGCAAAATTCTCCTGAAGAACAAAATTCTCTTGAACAACGGATTTCTCTTGAGCAATGTCTTGAATCGCCGTTACTTGAAAGCAACGATTTACTAACCTTGTTGACCGATAAGGAATTGAAACGCAAATTGAAACAAAAATCCGCCAGAGCGCGGGAATCGCTCGACGAACACGGAATTAACGTACTCTATTTTGGTTTTGGTCTTTTGAAATGGTTTGACTCTCCAGATTCCGCAGAACCCTTATTTTCGCCGCTTTATCTCGTACCGGTTCATTTGTATCAGACATCGTTTGGCGAATCATGGGAGGTTGAACGGTATGATGATGAAGCAATGTACAATCATTCACTTTGGGAACGAATACAGCATGATTTTCGATTAACGTTACCAGAAATTTCTGCAACGGAATTTTCTCAGATTGAAGATTTTAATGAATTTCTCGAGTCCGTTAAAGCCGCTATTCCGACAACCGGAGATTATGTTCGTTGGGAAATTCAACAGCGTACAGTAATGGAGTGTTTCAATTTTCAAAAACTGGCGATGTACCACGACATGGAACAACACAAGAAAAAAATTGCCGAACATGTTCTTTGCCGTATTATTGCCGGTGATGAATCCGCTTATGATTTGTTACAAAATGAATCGGGAATTACTGCTGATGAACTGGACGAAAAAGTACATCCGTCAACAACATTTTCTGTACTGGATTCAGACAGCAGTCAGCAAGAAGCAATTCAAACAGTATTGCGCGGTACCAATCTTGTTCTCGACGGTCCGCCGGGAACCGGTAAAAGTCAAACGATTGCAAATATTGTTGCCGAAATGCTTGGTAAAGGTAAAACGGTTCTTTTTGTTAGTGAAAAAGCTGCAGCAATTGATGTTGTCAAAAAACGGCTTGACCATGCGGAACTCGGTGATTTTTGTCTTGATTGCCACGCCCTGTTCAAAAAAAGTGCGGTTAGAAAAAAAGGAATTGTTAGTGAATTGATGCGTTGTCTGGAATTGAACGGAGAACAATATTCCGATCAAACAACTGAATTGAATAAACTTTATGATCTGCGGAAACGGTTAAACAATTATGCCCAATCGTTACATAAACCGATGTCGCTTCTACAGAAAACACCATTTCAGATACACGGTTTTTTTCTCAAATATCAGGACGAAAAACCGTTTCGTTCACCGATTCCAGACCCGCTTAATATGACACCGGAACGTTTTTTGTTCCTTCAGGAATGTTTTGATGAACTGTCTCAAAACTCTGTAACGGAAAATTGCAGTGTTCATTCATGGAACGGTTGCCGGTTGACCAATGTAACTTTTGATCTTCCCCGAATCAAAGAAGATTTTGCAGAACTTGCCGAAAAAATCGAACAATGTAATACCGCAATTAAAATATTGAACGAAAACGATCTGCTCGAGGCGGAATATAACTATTATTCTTTGTATCATTCGTTTCATAAAATTTTACCAATTTTCGACACAATAAAAATAGATGAATATGTTACCATTCCGAAATCATGGTTAGAAAAGACACCGGAATGGTTGTCTGATTTTTTGTTGCGGTTATCGGTGTTTAGAGAAAATTACCAAAAACTCTACGAAGAATATAAAAATCTTGCCAATGATATTCGTTTTGAAAATTCATTTGAATCTTATTTTTCCGAACCGAAAAAATTCGATACGGAATTTGAATCATTACGTTCCCATGAAATTTCCAAAGATATTACCCGTCGTTTGAAAGAAACAACTCAATTGACATTTGACGGTGAAAAGAGATTGTTGTTACGTATTTGTGATCAATTGGATAGCGTTCTCGATAAGATCAACCGGCTTGTTAATTTTTCCTTACCGATTGAAGCTTCCAATGAATACAGTATTTCCAAACTGCCTTTTCAAAAATTGTTCAAAATTGCCGATTGGGGCTGTGCTGTTCGGGTATTGCCGGAAATCCTGCCCAATTGGCAGGATCAATCATTAGATACAAAAATTAAGAAAAATTTGATTGTCTATTTAAAATACCATGAAAAAGAAAAATTGTATCAAGAAAAATTTGACCAATATCAGGAAAAAATTACTCATCTGTCTCCAATGGCTCTGATTGAAGAAGAAGCAAACACTATTGTCAATAAATTTCATTCATTCGACAATATTTTGAAACAAATATTGGGAATGATAAACGGTCATTTAAGAAAATGGAAAACAGAACTTGCCGAATTATATCCCAATACAGTTCCGGCAATGAAACAGGTGATCGAGGACATGAAAAACTTGCAACAATATTATCAATGGCAAAAAAAACTTGTATCACTTAAATCAGAAAATGCCGGTTGTTACGTTGAAGGCGGAATAGAAACCTACAATCAAACGGTTAAATTACGTAATGAAATGAACCGATTATTCTCGAAAAGTGTTGCAAAATATCTGCCGCAAACTCTTGAAAATAATGAACTTTCAACCTTTTTCTCCGATGCTCCCGTTATTCGGGATTTGTTGGATAATTTATTTAACGAAATTGACTCTCACAACCGGACATTTGTTATTAGTAAAGTTACAAATTCCGAATATTTTAAAAACGTAACGTTAGAAAGATATAGTCAATTTATTCTTACAATAAAAAAAGAAATCGATAATCGTTTACGTTTTTTAACCCATGCCCTTACTATTTTTTTGAATCAGAAATTGATTCCTGCGGATTTTATTGCGTCTATCCGCAAAATTGAGGAATTTTCACAAAAAATGACTCAACTGAAAAAAGAATTTGATACACTTGTTACCGAGTCTTCTATTGCCTTGAATTTTAATCATTCTGATATAGAAACACAAATTGAGTCTTATCAACGGTTTTATTCTATCTTCGGAGGAAAAATTACAGAACGAAATCGTCAGATTTTAATATCAAAAGAATGTTATGAAAAAATATACAAGCAAATTACCATTATTAGTAACTTTTACAATATTCCCCAAAACAAAAAACTTTGGGAAAAATTAAAAAATTGTTTTTCGTTTAATGAAATTGTTTCAACAGGAATTGTGTTATCAAAATTATCGCTGCATGAATTAAGCCAATGGCTGTATCAGCGTGTAGAAGATATTCATTTATTGAACGATTGGGCAAAGTACAAAAATTCAACGGATCAACTAAAACAATTCGGACTTCACCATCTTGTTGATGAAATGGAAGAGGGAACATTAAAGCCGGACAAACTCAAAACAGCATTTTTAGCACGATTTTATACGGACTGGCTTCAGGCGGTTTATTCCCAATTACCCGCTCTTAGTAATTTCAGTACGGATAAACACCAGCGTTCTATTGAAACATTTCGTAACTATGACCGGCGATCTCATCACGAAGCCTATAAAAGACTTCGGCAGATTTTGTTAAATTCACGTCAGTTTTCTTCTCTGAATGCTCCGCCGAGTTCGGATATTGGTATCTTAATAGCGGAATCAAATAAGAAACGAAAATTGATGTCCGTGCGGCAACTCTTTTCAAAAATTCATCGCTTGATTTTACAACTCAAGCCGTGTGTGATGATGAGTCCGTTGACGGCGAGTACTTATCTTCAAAATGTAACGGAAAAATTTGATCTTGTGATTTTTGATGAAGCTTCACAAATTCAGCCTCACGATGCAGTTACAGTAATATACCGCGGTAAACAGCTTGTTGTTGCCGGCGACCAGAAACAATTACCGCCGACTACTTTTTTTGAACGGCTTGGAGATGAAAATGATAACGAAAATAAGGACGATGAAAATATTACGGACAATATTAACGACTTTGAAAGTATTCTTGATGTGTTTGCCGCCAAACTTCCGCGAAAACGGCTTCGCTGGCATTATCGAAGCCGGCGTGAATCGCTCATCGCTTTCTCCAATCGTTACATTTATAATAATGAATTAGTAACATTTCCAAGCATCAACGATAACTCCAATAATCCCGCTATTCAATTTGAATTTGTTTCTAACGGACGTTGGAAAAGCGGTCAAAGCGGCGGTTTTAATCAGATTGAAGCGGAAAGAACAGCGGAACTTGTGTTTCAATTTTTCCGCGAACATCCCAACCAATCACTTGGCGTGATTACACTTAATCAACGTCATCAGGAAGCAGTTTACGAAGCGATTGAAAATTTGTGCGAAAAATATCCTGCAATGGAATCTTTTTTCAATGAGAATAATAATGACGATAATGATCTTGCACACAAACCGGAACGATTTTTTGTCAAAAATCTCGAAAATGTGCAAGGCGATGAACGGGATTACATTTTTCTCTGTATCGGTTACGGAAAAACGGAAGAAGGAAAAATGTCAATGAATTTTGGTCCGTTAAATAGGCAAGGCGGTGAACGGCGGCTCAATGTTGCTGTTACACGGGCAAAATATGGTATAACGGTTGTCAGTTCAATCCGGCATAATGAAATTGACTTAAAACGTACCAATAGCCGCGGCGTACAACTTCTCCATGATTATCTTAATTTTGCAGAGTATGGCGTCAATAAACTCGCCGAATCAATTACAGAAAATCCCGAGACGGAAACAGAATCACCGTTTGAATACGAAACGGCAAAATTGTTGCGAAATTCGGGATTTGATGTGCGTCATCAAATTGGTTGTTCTGGTTACAAAATTGATCTTGCTTTGATGGATAAGGAATCGCCTGATCGGTATGTTCTCGGAATTGAGTGTGACGGCACAACTTATCACCGCAGCACAACAGCACGAGATCGCGACCGTTTACGGCAGGAAGTTCTCGAAGGTCTCGGCTGGACTATTCATCGGATATGGTCAACCGATTGGATACAAAATCCAAAACAACAAATCGAAAATATTAAAATCATTTTCGAATCGGCTAAAATAAAACAAAAATCAATGGATTTTAAACCAACCCCCCAAACAACTTCATTTCGTGACGAAAAACCTGTTCCCGTTCCCAAACCGGATAATCCATTTGCGCAAAAATATGATTATACCAATATCAATAAAGTTCCCGATTCACTTATTCGCGAAACGATTTTAGATGTTCTGAAAATTCAACGTATGATTGAAGATGATTTATTACGAACCGTTGCAGAAATTCTTGGATTCAAACGCGTCGGTCCGAAAATCCGGCAAATTTTGATGGAACAACTAAAAATGTTACTTAAAAATCAGACGGTTTTTATTAGTGAAGATCATCGGCTTTTTTTATCATCGCAAAAGTCGATATAAATATTGTTAAAAAAATAGCCGATATTAAATTGTTCCGTAAAGACAAATTAACGTACATTATCTGATTTATTTACCACAGAGAACACAGAGAGAATTTTTTTTATTTTAAACACGGAATACAAGGAACTTGAGAGAAAAGAATTTTTTAAAATCAATGTTAGGAATGAACCGATGTCAATAGAAATTGTATATTTCTTGTAGTCATCAATTTAATTGTTCAACTTCATGACCCATAGTAAGATTTCATTACTATTTTCATAACGATTTATTTTTTTATTAGTCCCACAGAGACAAGAAGTGCCTAACCGAAAGACTTCTTTTCTGTACATTCCCTATATTCTGTATATTCCGTGTTTAAAATAAAAATAATAAACAATTACTGTCAACTTGGTGTCCTCTGTGGTTGACAAAAATAGATAGTTACATTATAATTCAATAATCTTTCAATGTAAACAATGTAAATTTATTTTTATGTATGAATGGTTACAAAACTTCTTCGTAAGATAAATTCAACGTAACCGGTTTGAAATTCATACATTAGTGATTGAATAAAGAGAGAAAACAATGAATTTATTATCCTATTTTTTTCATTGGGCATTTAGGTATTTTGCCCTTTGGTTTTTTTTGAGTTTCGGAACAACAGCCCTCGTTTTTGCGGAGCAAGATGTTTGGATGATTGATACGCAGTCTGTTTCATGGACACACGCAAACGATGCCGACTTTGAACAAATCGAATATCGCCGCCTTCAAAATAACCGCTGGGAATATTCAAATTCTGCTACGTTTTTTGATTCCCATAATCCTGTTGTTCCTCTCATTATTTTTGTCCCCGGTTATACTTCGACGACCGCGAATACGATTGAAGTTGGTTTAGGAATTATGCGGCTTTTGCCTTCAAATAAATCTTATCGAATGGTTTTTTGGAATTGGCCTTCGCAACGGGTTGTCCATATACTTCGTCCGGATATTCGTGCTAAAATTCCGGTTGCTGTTGCCAACGGATACTATCTAACACGGTTTTTACAATCTCTAAAACCGGAAAGTTGTGTTTGTCTTCTTGGTTTTAGTTTTGGAAACCGGATACTCGGCGAAGCAATCGCCAATCTGAGAAAAGAAACCCATTCAGAAAAAAAAGTTGATCAGGAAAAAAACTTGCCGGAAAAACTTCGTATCCGAATGGTTATGGCTTCACCGGCAACAGATCAACATGATTTCGCAGAAGGTGCTAAATATGCCCAAGTTCCAGAATTAGTTGAAAAAATACTTATTTTGTACAATCCAATGGATTTCCGTTTAATGTTTTATCCTTTTCTTTATGATTCGGAAATTCAAATTAACGCATTAGGACGTTATGGACCATCCGCATCTGTACGGCAGAAATTTCAGGATCGGATTGAAGCGGTTAATATTGACTCATATATTGGTGTTCGGCACAGAACACTGATCGTTTTGAATACGCCGCCTTTTCGGCAACGTATCAACACTTATCTTTTTTTCGTGCAAGATTAGTTTGTCGAATCAATCCAAGAAAAATAATACCTCATCACACCTGAAAATTGGGTTTTTGTGTTTTGACAAAATAAACAAATTTTAACAAGATTTACAGGATTTTTGTAATATTTCGATGGTTTTTTCAAGGGGACAAATAGGACAGCGGGGATATAAGTGATATTGTTGAGTAATCTTGAATTTCAGGTTCCCAATTCGGCAGTGTCTATTCGGCACTGTCTATTCGGCAGTGTCTCCTGTGAAGTGTTCCCTGTATCCCTAATATCACATTGAATTACCGCTTCAAAAACTCCGCTGAAATATTACTTTTGTATTTTTAACAATTTTAACAATATTGTAATATTTTGTCCGGTTTCAACATTTCCATTGAAATATTACAAAATATTCATAAACAATTACCTTTCCTAATATCCGCCGAAATTAAAATAGACGATTATAATTACGATTACAATATCTATCGTTTTTTAAATTGAGATGTTTACAACGGATTTTCTCCAACACTATTGGTGATACCGGAGTATTGGTTACAAATTTTTTTGTTAAGGTTATTAGGCTGGATTTAATTTTTTTTTTGTTACGATGTCTGTTTCGAGTGATTTACCAACCTTTTCATCAAACACTACATTGGAACTGCTTGAACAGTTTATTCCTTCATCGAAATGTATCTTTTTCCATCTGGATTTGCAAGGGCGGGTTACTCAATGCAGCGGAGCAGGACTTAACCGAATTGGTTTAAAATCGGAAGATGTTTGCGGTAAAACACTTAACGATTATTTTGAACCTCATTCAAATATGATCAAACATTTTCAAAAAACGTTACAAGGAGAAATTGCTAAACTCACCGGTTGTTTTCGTTCCCGTTTTTTCAACCTTCGGATGCAACCTGTTATAGAAGGAACAAAAATTATTGGAGTTGCCTGTTTTGCGGTGGATGAAACGGATTTGATTATTGCCGATCTTGAAACAATAATGGGCAGTAACGAACAAATCGAACAACTGCTCCTTGTCGTTCTCGAATTTCTTGATGATGGTATTCTGGTTTATTACGGAAACAGTGGAAAATGTCATACCAATTCCCGCTTTCTTGATTTATTCGAAATAACATCCGAAAGTTTGTTTGACCAATCAATAGACTTGGTTGAAGACCGGATTTGTAATCTCACATCAAATGTGAACGAAATTAAAGAAGCCCGACATCAACTCTCAGAAACCCAAAAACCGCAAGTAGGAACATTGTATTTTCATGATGGACGTATTTATGAATGGGATGCGGTTATTGTTCAAATTGGTAACGATTATTCTAATTACGCTCAAATTTGGAAATTTCACGATGCAACAATTACATACTGGGCGGCAAAAAAAGTCAAAGAAAGTGAAGAACAATACCGGCTTCTTTTTGCTTCAATGAGCAACGGTTTGCTGCTTCTTGACGTGGTTCGAGATGCGGACAACCAACCGGCGGATTATACCATTTCCCATACAAATCCGGCATTCGCCGGCATGCTTCAAACAACTCCCGAAAATTTGTACGGAAATTCATTTCTGGAAATCTTTCATGATACACAAATTCTTTTTGCTCCGGCGGACACAAAATGGTGGTACGGTTTGGAAAAAGCAGCTAATGGAATTTCGGGAACATATCATATTTTTGTTCCGTATTTTTCTGAAACTCCCTATCAGGAAATAGTTGTTTTTCCTTCCAAAGAAGATCAGATCGGCGTTCTTCTGTACGATGAAACATTTCGGGTTCGTTCTGAAAAAACGTTACGGACAATGCAGTTGGTTATTGACCATATTTCAGAACCGGTGATCTGGTTGAACTTGGACGGAACAATTCAATATGTCAATATTATCGGAAATACAACCTTCGGGTACCAATTACCGGAATCACCAGTCGGAGAAAATTTCAAAAATTTTGCTCCATCATTGAATGAAAAAAATTGGGATGCCTTTCTCCAAAAAGTCGAAGAAGATAAAACGTTACACTTTGAAACGGAAATAGAACGCTGCGATCAGACTCGATTCCCCGCACAACTCACTGCCGATTTATTGGAACGTCAGGATGGCGAAAAATTTATAACGATTTGTTTCCATGATCTGACCGAACAAATCCGGCGAATCGAAGCAGAACAATCCTCAATTGCAAAAACAAAATTTTTAGCCAATATCAGTCATGAAATTCGTACACCATTGAATGGAGTTATTGGTATTTCCGAGTTACTCTTGAAAACAGAGTTGAACCGGAAACAACATGAATATGTTGGATTGGTACGAAGTTCCGGTCGGCATTTGCTCTCAATTGTTGACGATATTCTTAATTTTTCCAAAATCGAAGAAGGTAAAATTCAATTGAATTTTGCTGAATTTGATGTACCGGAATTGCTTGAATCTGTTCTGGCGGCGTTTGCGGCCAAAGCGTTGAATCGTAATCTGGAACTCTGCGGTATTTATTTAACAGATATTCCGCAACGTGTTCTCGGTGATGCCGAACATTTACGGCAGGTACTCTCCAAACTCCTGAGTAACGGTATTAAATTTACCGATCACGGCGGCGTGAAACTCTCAGTGGCTCTGGATTCCCAACATGAAAAAAACGGGATTCCTTATTGTATGATTCGTTTTGAAATTATCGATACGGGAATTGGAATTCCACAGAATAAACTCCACCAACTATTCAACCCCTTTTCGCAACTCGATTCTTCTTTTGCTAAAAAATACGGCGGAACTGGTATGGGATTGGCAATCTCACAGGAAATGATTCGTCTCATGGGAGGAGAAATTTATGTCGAAAGCCAAGAAAATATCGGTTCACGCTTTCAATTCACAATCCCATTTACCAGTAATAAACGTACCTTTCAAATGTCCGGCATGTTTCAAAAAGGACAACCGGATTTAACAGAACAAAAAATACTCGTTGCTGTTGAAAATAATTTGTTACGGGATGTTATTACCGAGTTGCTGCAATCATGGGAAATGAAGATTCAGGCTTACCAAACCAAACAGGAGGCATTCTCCGAACTTCGTAACGCCGTCCGCCACAAACAACCGTATCGAATCGCAATTATCGATAATTGCCTTGCGGATGCATTGGGTGTAGAACTCATCAAAGAAATTAAGCAAAATCCCGATTTGCAATCAACAGCAATTATTATGTTGACTCCGCTTGCCAAAAACTATTCGGAAACAGATTTATTGGCAGACTCTTTGGCAGACTCTGTTGATCAGGTTATTGGTAAACCCTTCTTCGGCTCTTCACTTTTCGATGCCGTTCTTGAAATTGTAACTCATCGTAATATCTTATCAAACAATATCGAAAAATTACGAAAACAATGGAAAACTACATGGGATGAAGAACATTATCTCAACGTAACTATCAATAATAATGATACAACAAAAACAATCCCGGAAACTACCGATAAAATCGTACAAATTTCACAAACACCACAAACACCTTCAGTAACACAAACATCACAAACAAAACCGACAATTCTTGTTGCAGAAGATAATAAGATCAATCAGATTGTCATTGGAGAAATTTTAACCAAAGCCAATTTTAATTTTGAATTGGTAGGAAACGGTATTAAAGCTTGTGAAGCCGTACTTTCGCGGAATTTTTCACTAATTTTGATGGACTGCCAAATGCCGGAAATGGATGGGTTTGAAGCAACACAAACCATTCGAAATATGGAAACCGGAACAGACAAAAGAAAACCATGTCATGTCGGTCATATTCCAATTATTGCGTTGACGGCAAATTCTTTGCAAGAAGATCAGGAACGTTGTTTCAAATATGGTATGGATGATTTTTGTTCCAAACCAATTGATACGAAACATCTTATAGATGTCATCCAAAAATGGTTGAAAAACTAACCGTAATCGGTACAAATAATAACAATGACCATTCCCATAAATTGTTAATAACCAACTTTTTTTCTTGGGGGTCTTACCATAACCGGAAAATTGAGAGACAACAGAATGTAACAGTCTATTTTCTTAACGGCCACATAATTGAAATCGTCCGCAGATGACGCAGATTTTCGCAGATTATTTTAAAAGTTTTTTGAAAATAATGTTCTCTATTTTTTGTCTATTCTTTCTTTGTTTGTTTCGTTATTTTTTTATTTTGTACTCTCAAAAAAGAATCCTTGAAAATCCGCGAAGATCGAATCTCTGAGAAAATCGGTGAACGAAAATCTGCGTAAATCTGCGCAATCTGCGGACCAAAATAGACAATGACAACAGAAGACGTGGAATTGTGAAATGCTGCCGGTAATTTATCGTTCAGAATATTTTTTTCAAAAGAACAAATGGGACAGCGGGAATAAGTAAGTGAGATTGTTGAATAATATTGTTGAATAATTTTGAATTTCAGATTCCCAATTCGAAAATGTCCCCGTATCCCTAATCTCCCTGATATCCCTTTGAATTTCAACTTCAAAAAACACGCTAAAATGTTACGATTTTTGTTTAATCTCTTTTCAACATTCCCCCAAAAATAAAAATTCCTGCTAAAACATTGCCAAAAATCATTGTTCAGACCTGTTGCCTCTGGAAATGTGTTTTAGAAAGAGTATACTAAAGAAAATACGAAGATAATTGTTTTCATAACTTGTTACTGTTATTGATTGAAATTTCCGGTCAATATCCGGCTTATTCGGTTTTTGGGATATTTTGAGAATTTCAAGAAATTTCAAACGGTTATGGTATTTAAGTTACTTTTTTTTTTTTTTCAACCTCCAATTTTTAACCCCTGTAAACAATAATGAAAAAGACAACTATTTTACTTGTTTTACTGACAATTTCGTTTTTGCTTTGGCAAGAATCAACTTTAGCCCAGTTTTTTAACCGTAACAGGTTTCGCAATCAGAAACCGCAAGGAGTTTCTCAAATGAGTATCGAAACAGCCGAATTTGGTAAAACCGCTGATGGAAAAACAGTGGAAATCTTCAAACTGAATAACGGACATGGAATTACGGTTGAGGTGTTATCACTTGGCGGCGTGATTTATTCGTTCAATGTTCCCGACAAAAACGGAAAAACAACCAATATCTCCGCCAATCTCGAAACCATTGCCGAATACGAAAAAGCAAGACCGTTTTTCGGCGCTTTGGTAGGACGTTACGGTAATAGAATTGCCAAAGGGAAATTCACACTGGACGGTAAAGAATATTCGTTACCGATTAACAACGGTCTCAATTCTCTACACGGCGGAAACAAGGGATTTGATACGGTTATTTGGGATGTTAAGGAATTAAGGGGGCGCGATTATGTTGGTCTTGAACTGACTTACACCAGTGCGGATGGCGAAGAAGGTTATCCGGGTACATTGGATATTACGGTTATTTACAAATTGGATAACAAAAATCGTTGGACAATGGACTATACTGCCAAAACCGACAAAACAACAGTTCTAAATCTTACGAATCATACGTTTTGGAATCTTGCGGGTTTTTCGTCTGATCAACCGAACACAAATCACGGGCATCTTCTCACACTCAATGCCAACCGTTTTCTGCCAACTGATGAAACGTTAATTCCGACCGGTGAACTGAAACCGGTTGCGGGAACACCGCTTGATTTCCGTACACCGCATAAAATTGGTGAACGGATTGATCAGGTTGAGGGGGCGCATTTTGCAGGCGGTTACGATCATTGTTTTGTTCTCAACCAAAAGAGACCGAAACAATTAACATTTTGTGCGGAAGTATTTGAACCGAACAGTGGCCGTACAATGCGGATTGACACAACAGAGCCTGGTGTTCAGTTTTACAGCGGTAATTTTCTGAACGGTTCAACCGGAGCCTTCGGACACCAATACACAAAACACAGCGCATTCTGCCTCGAAACACAACATTTTCCCAATTCTCCCAACAATCCCGATTTCCCAACCACCGTCTTAAAACCCGACGAAACCTTCCGAAGTACAACAATTCATACTTTCGGAGTTAAGAAATAGGTGTTGAACAATAAATCTTGAACAATAAATCTTGAGATAAAATATACTCAATCTTGTTATAAATTGGTTGTTTTTATATTGCCATTATGTTTTCGAAAGGCTTTCACCTACGGTTGCCTGCCTCTTAAATCGGGACCACTACATATTTCAAACATTCAAAAAACAACCAATTTATAACAGGATAGAGTATATCTTGTCAAAAAACGAAAACGGAATTTCAACAAAACCAAAATGCTATTGTATAGATACAAATATTTTTTTCCTGATTGTCTATTTTCTCTAAAAATAGTAAAATTTTTCCTAATGTTCATTGTCTGGTTGTTAATTTAGATAAACTTTTATAGGAAGAATTTATAAACGGTTGTCATTTGGCAGATTGGCAGAACAAACAATATCTTGGAAAAGTTGTTTTGGATGTTTCGTTTTTTTATTAGTCGGCACTCGGAACTTAGTGAACTATAAATATAATTTTATGCCTACGATTTATGATAATATTGAAAATATCCTAACGGATGGTCTTAGCAAAACATTAGAACTTTCTAAAAGGTTAGATTGTTGTATTGGTTATTTTAATTTACGCGGTTGGAATGAAATTGCTGCAACAATTGATCAACTGTCTGGTGATAAGATTACCGAAAGAAACGGCAACATTCATCGAAATTGCCGGCTCTTGATTGGTATGTCGGTAAAGCCAACCGATATTTTGCGTAAATATTATTATCATCATCATCAAGATGAAATACCAATAGATAACGCAGAATCGAATCGGCTTAAAAAGCAACTTGCACAGGAATTTCGCAGCCAATTAACTATCGGAATCCCAACCAATCAAGATGAAAAAACGCTTCGGCAATTGAGTCAGCAAATGAAAGACAAAAAAGTATGTGTCAAACTTCATCTACAATATCCGTTACACGCTAAACTTTATTTGGCATACAGCGATGATACACGAGTTCCGGTTATTGGTTTTTTGGGCAGCAGTAATCTCACGTTGGCAGGACTTGTCACACAAGGTGAACTCAATATCGATGTACTAGATCAAGATGCGTCACGAAAATTAGCGGCATGGTTTGATGAACGTTGGAATGATAGTAAATCAATCGATATTACCAAAGACCTCATTGAGATTATTGATCAGTCTTGGGCAGGAGATCGGTTGATTCCGCCGTATCATATTTATGTAAAAATTGCGTATCATCTTTCGTATGAAGCCCGCATGGGAATTGCCGATTTTACAATTCCGGCAATATTCAAAAAGAAATTACTCGACTTTCAACAAACCGCTGTTTCTGTTGCAGCACGGCATCTTCATAAATACGGCGGAGTTGTTATCGGTGATGTTGTTGGCCTTGGAAAAACAATTGTCGGAACTGCTCTTGCCAAATTATTTGAAGAAGATTTTTCACATGAGACATTGATTATTTGTCCAAAAAATCTGACCGCAATGTGGAAAAGTTATGCTTACCAATATCAATTGCATGCGAAAGTAATATCTCAAAGTCAAGTTCAATCTGAATTGAAAGATGAAAGGCGTTACCGCACAGTAATAATTGACGAAAGTCATAATTTACGAAACAGCAGCGGAAGCCGTTACAAGGCGATCAAAGATTATCTTGATCGCAACGAAAGTAAAGTGATTTTACTTTCCGCAACACCATACAATAAGTCGTATATTGATCTTGCGAATCAGTTACGTTTGTTTATTCCTGACGACAAAGATTTAGGAATCAGTCCCGAAAAATACATCAAAAAAATCGGCGGACAAGTTAATTTTAACAAAAAACATACAGAAATTTTACCGCGAAGTTTGAAAGCTTTCGAATTAAGCAGCGAACCTGATGATTGGCAGAATCTCATGCAATTTTATCTTGTCAGACGAACCAGAAATTTTATCAAAAAATATTACGCTAAAACTGATTCAAAAAGCGGACAAAAATATCTTTCGTTTTCCGACGGCACGCCTTCATATTTTCCTGAACGTCTTGCTAAAAAAGTTGAATATCCTTTTGATCCGAAAAATCCTAACGATCAATATGCCGCATTGTACGCCGATCATGTTGTTGATTTAATCAATTGGCTTGATTTGCCAAGATACGGCTTACAACTTTATCGAAACAAAAATACAGCAATTAAGCCGAATCCCGATGAAGAATTATTGTTGCAAAATTTGAATCGTGCAGGAAAACGGTTAATGGGATTTTGCCGGACAATGCTATTTAAAAGACTCGAAAGCAGCGGATATTCGTTTCTTCTTTCGCTTGCACGGCATGTTTTACGCAACTATATTTTTGTCTGCGCAATCAAAAACAATTTGCCGCTGCCAATCGGGAAAAATATCGCACAAAATCTCGATGACTTTTTAGAAGATGACGACACTGATAACGACAACACAGATAATAATACAGATAACAACACAGATAACACAGATAATAACGGCAATGAAACAAATAGTCTCAAGATTATTACGCAGGAAAATCAGTACATTAAAAAAGCTGAAAAACTTTATCAATTATTTTCAAGTGATCAACATAAACATAATTTTGATTGGATACACAGCGAATTTTTTAGTGAAACATTATTGGAATCACTTGAAAAAGACAATAAAAATATTCTTTCTATATTAGCCGCTGTTAAAACGTGGGACCCGTATCACGACCGGCAACTCAACGCTCTTTATGATTTGTTGACACAAAAACATGTCAACGACAAAGTGTTGATTTTCACGCAGTTTGCGGATACAGCTTTTTATTTGACCGAACAATTAAAACGGCGCAACATTACCAATATTGAAAGTGTAACAGGTAACGACGACAATCCGACACAAAAAGTTATTCAGTTTAGCCCGCAGAGTAATACGCAACAAAATCAATTTACAGACAAGTGTGAAGAGTTACGAATACTCATTTCAACAGATGTATTGAGTGAAGGGCAAAATCTGCAAGACGCTCATGTCATTGTCAATTATGATTTACCTTGGGCGATTATTCGTTTGATTCAACGCGCCGGACGTGTTGACCGTATTGGTCAAAAAGCAAAAGAAATTTATTGTTATTCTTTTTTGCCCGAAGACGGAATTGAAAAAATTATAGATTTACGGGGACGATTAAAACAACGAATCAAAGAAAATGCCGATCTGCTCGGCAGCGATGAAACATTTTTTGACGGCGATCCGATTAATATCGCCGATTTGTATAACGAAAAATCCGGATTGCTTAACGCAGACAATGAAGACACAGAAGTTGACCTTGGTTCACAAGCGTTAAAAATTTGGGAAGAAGCCGTAAAAACACAACCGGAATTGAATAAAATCATTCCTGAATTACCAAACGTTATTTATTCAACGAAACAAAATATTGAATCAAATTTGAAAAACGGAGTTATCATTTACACAAAAACAATAAACGATGACAATGTTCTCACATGGATTGACAATGAAAATAATATTGTTACTCAATCGCCAATTGAAATTTTGAAAGCGGTCGCTTGTAAACCTGACACAAAGCCGTTAAAAAAACTAGAATATCATCACGAATTATTGAGTAAAGCTCTTGAATTAATTCGTGCGGACGACAACAATCATGGGACTTCGCTTGGCAAACGAACAGGTATAAAACACCGCGTCTATTCACGGCTTGACAGATATTGCGGCGAAAACAAAAACAAACCGTTACTGGTTACCGAAACACTTAAAAAAGCCGTTGACGATATTTTCCGTTACAGATTACGGGAATCTGCAAAGGAATCGCTAATCAGACAATTCAAAGTAGGAATTTCAGATGAATATTTAATTGATTTGGTAACATCGTTGTATAATGCCAATGAACTCGTCATCAAAAATGACGAAGATCAAAATACAGAACCGCAAGTAATTTGTTCAATGGGAATCGTTAACATTTCAAACCAATAAACGTAATTTTGTAAAAAAAGAAGAATCACAATGACACCCGCAATTTCAATCAGTAAAATTCCGTTTATTTCGTATTTTTCACAAAATTAAACTAGCCGTTTGCGGCGATTTTTTGCACTGATTTTTTTTACTAATAGACATGAAACTTAAATTAACAGAATTTTCTGGTTATCTCAATAAATTTGAATTTCGGACTTTGTTTAATGAGATGGGGTGGAATAATGATACTACAAAACATTC
>JAITIZ010000635.1 GCA_031279215.1 Planctomycetaceae bacterium | reverse complement strand
TCTCCCAAAACAAAGCGGTATTCATCAATTTTATCCTGTGTTTGTTTAGCAAGATAAGCCAACGCTCCTATTGTAAAATAACCGGTTACAACCGATATTTTGCCGTTTTGAGTATTTGTAGAAATCCATTCATGGATTTTCAGATTATTGTGTTCATTGTCTAACAACATATTTGGTATCTCTCAAAGTTTTCAATTGCAGCTATTTTGAAAAAAAAAAACGTTGCAATAAATAAAACGATTTTCTTGTAAAGTAAAATTAAAAATACAAGAAATGTATCTACAAAAATTCCATTAAAATATTATAGGAACAGTTTAAAATCGTTTTATTTTAGCGATGAAATCATTCGGCTCTGGTTTTCTTTGGATTTTACGAAACAACGGTAGCCAAAAAGTTTTGGCAGAATAGAGAAATCTCGACTTAATACAGTCGTTGAATATCTGAAACGTAGAATGATCAAGTATTTCATTAGATAATTTTTCTTTATAATCGTAAATTGTTCCGCAGAAATCGAAAATGTTTCTACCGGTTTTGATCAAATTATCTAACTCATGTACAAAAAGAATCATGCCTGGTGCCATATCTCGAAATTTTGTATCATGGTCATTCATCAATGAAAAATATGTATCGTTGTTTTGCACAATATAACCGGCTGAAATTGGAGTAGAATTTAATATTGTAACTACAATAATAACATCGTTACGTTTGCTCAAGACAGATGTTATTTTTTTGTAAAATTCATAGTATTGCGGATTTGAAAATTCTCCCTTCCAACTCCGGCGGTGAACCTCAAACAACAACTCCAAACCGACACCGATTTCCTCCGGTTTCTCGAAAAATTGTACTTTTTTGGTATCCCCATATTCTTTGAATTTACGCATTCGACGCCGCAAATCTTTGCGTGTTTTGCCGTCAAGCATTTCAAAGTAATCATCTAATGTTCCGTTCAATTCAATATACGGTGCTTTAAATCCCTGCCAACGTATCAACGCCGAATGCGGAATTTTTTCTTCAAGACAAAACCAATGAAAAGAAGGTGTTACAGGAATATTGGCAAGCTCTATCATATCCCAAAGATTTCGCTCTTCAAAAAGCTTATTAATAATTGCACGAAAAATTGCAATTGAATCACGGTTCGGATTAAAATATATCATATTACGGGGCGATATACCAACATCACAAAACGCAAATACTCGATACGAAATTCCAAACGATTTTTTTCTACACTGAATTAACGGCAACATTCCTATCAACTCATCACCGTCAAAAACTGCTGTAACAGCAAATGTCCAACCTTGCGGTTTGCCAAAATGTAACCACGTATTATAAAACCACTCCCATGAATAAAACGGCGTATTCGTTTCCGAATTGGTATCAATAAGACGATTCCACGAATCGCCCAATAAGATAAGTTCACTTTCTGTAGTGATCAATCGTGTATTCATTGCTCTCTTTTTAAATTTGAATTTAAATCTGAATCTAAATTTAAATTTGATGAATCTGAATTTAAATCTGATGAATTTGAATCTGAATTTGAATCTGAAACGAAAATTGAAACCGAAACAGCCTTACCGCGCGGTAACATGAAACAACGCCGTTTCCAAGAATTTTTGTCTTTTTTTGTTAAGAAAATACAATAAGTTCTCTGAAAACAACGAATATACTACGCTGCTGCACACCATCGAAAACCGATTCGTTCATGTGCTTTGATTGACGTAACATTTGACTCATCAACGCATGAATAAAATTTATTGTTGCGATAAACAGATGTACAATGAGTCATAATTATTGGAAAAATTTTTTGTCCGCGCCATGACGGTTCGACAAATACATTGGCAACAAATTTTGCTGTTGGTTCAATTTGGATTTGCAAAAGCCATGCTTCGTAACCTTCCCAGTTAGCGAGATAGTAACCTGTATAGAGCCAAACAACGCCGATGACTTTATCGTTATATCGGGCGATCCAAGGTTCTATACCTTCGCGATAAAAATTTTCATAAAACTCTAACGCTGCCGAATCGCCTGAATAAAGATCACGAACAATTTCTGTAACCGATTCTTTCGTACCTAAAACGATCTCAATTTTATTAACAATATTTGATGTTGACACCAATAATTGTTTATCTTTTGCCAAGTTATAAAAGATGTGTTTATTTAATCCGAAAAAACGTTTCGGAATAAATACTTCTGAAAAGACTTGAGCCAATACAAAAAAACGCCCGCGCCGTAACAATGACAAACAGGCGAATATTTTGTGAACAATTTTTGAGACAAAGTTTTTTTTCACGTTTGGATTCCTGCCAAAGCGGTTTCGAGTTTCCAGCGAAATTCTTTATTATCTTGATTACTGATCATAATTCTGGGGAGAAGTAAAGGTAAACAAGAGCGAGTTACCAAACCAAAATTTGTCAACACGGCGGTTTTGTAGTTAAGTTTTTTGGTTTCGGCAAGTGTTGCGTTATTCCACTGCGGATCAAGACAAGGATGAGGATACGAAAAATGTTCAACCGGTTCGCCTAATTCTTGTTCTAAAATTTTATCCGCTTCGGCAATTTCCTGATACAAAAATTCTTGCGGAATATGCGCAAGATTACCGTGCGAAAAAGTATGATTACCGATGATATGACCGTGTTGCCGGAGTTTGCGGGCTTGGTCGAAGGTCATCATTCCGCAAACATTATTTAGGTCAAGACGAAAACCAAACCATGTTTCAAGTTTTTCGATATAATTCTGTAATTCTTCTCCAACTAATTTTGCACACGGATAACAGTAATAAACAAAGGCTTCACGGTTTTCTTTTGGGTTTCCCAGATTCCATGTTCTTTTTGTTTCCGTATCAGTTAAAACTATTTTTCTGATTTCGGCTTGTTGAAACAAAAAAGTGGTTCGGCAAAACCAAGGAAGCTCCTGACGTTGAATCGCATTGACCGTCAAATAAACAGTTCCCCGAATATTGTATTTCTCCATGATCGGAGC
The DNA here is from genome assembly GCA_031279215.1 of Planctomycetaceae bacterium. Taxonomy (GTDB): domain Bacteria; phylum Planctomycetota; class Planctomycetia; order Pirellulales; family Thermoguttaceae; genus WRKP01. The sequence continues at coordinate 655 of JAITIZ010000635.1, read as the reverse complement.
GGCAACATCATAGTTATCCGCAAAACCGTCATCAAATGTAACAGCAACGGATCGCGGCGGCAATGATTGTGTACCGCGAAGCCAGCCGGCAATATCATTAAGTGTTACAGGATTATATTCTTGACGAAGCATGCGCATTTGTTCATCGAACCGTTCGGCATCGGTTGAAATTCCGCGATTGATGTAATCTGCTTGTTTTTGCCAATCTGTTGTAACAGAATGGTAGGCGAGAATCACCGCCGAACGGGGCAACATCCATTGCCGGAAACGCAACGCACGGGTTTGAAGTAAGAGGGTTTTGAGTTTTTCTTTGAACAACATTCACACGAAGGAAATTCCAAGGTTTCCGTTTTTTTAGTTTTTGTTTTAAAAATTATCTTTATACCGTTTTGCGCGGTCAAGAAGTTCTTGATCTTTTGTTACGGCGAGGACTTTATCTAATGCTGTCGTGAATGTTTCTTTATCGGAACGCCGTAAATTGGTATGGTGTGCCAGATCGAGAACAGAACGAATCACCGCATCTTGAAGTTCGGCGTTATCGAAATATTGTAATATAAATTTCAATGAATCTGCATGTCGAACCTGACCGGCACGCTGAATAATCAAACGTTTTTCATCAATACGGATTGCGTTATCAAAACCTTTGACAAGCAGG
>JAITIZ010000632.1 GCA_031279215.1 Planctomycetaceae bacterium | reverse complement strand
AGGGAACTTCTAAAAACATCAGGAACGCAGTCGTCTCGACTGCACATTGCCTATAAAAAGTGCAGGCGAGACGCCTGCGTTCCTAAAAAAATGAGTTTTTAGAAGTTCCCAATAGTAATATAAAAACAACCAATTGATAACAGAATTGAGTATAATCTGCGTAATCAGCGGACGGAATGATGTGTTCGAGCGGTTAATCAAATAGACCGTTACAGCCCCAAATTTCAAAACAATCAGAAAAAATTCGGCAAGTATTGAACCTTTGTTGAGAAATTGTTAAAATAATTTTCTGAGTATTCTGATTATTTTCTTTTTTTACTTTTTATGAAAAGAACCGTAACAATTCAGCAGTGTATTATCAGGAAATATTCGCGGGGTAAGCGATTTTGTAATTATTTGCCTGATGATAAATAATTAGAATCGCTGCTGAATCATTACAAATAACTTTCTATAAAAAGTAAAAGGAATCTGCCAAATTGTAAAACTATTTCGGAGAACCAAACAATGGCAAAACGTAAATCAAACACTTTCCCAAAACTCCACAATGCCACATGGCCTGGTGTTGTTGGTAAGGGAGGACCGGATGCTGACCCAATTATTGATCTCGATACAATGCTCCGTTTGACAACGGAAACCGAAGTTGAGGGAGTTAAATTTGATGGGTTTGACTTGTTCCTGAGTAATCCCCATTTCGATATTGATTCGTCAGATGATGACATCAAAAAATTGACCGAAAAAGCACAATCGCTTCATCTTGAGATTGGAACGGTAGTTGCTCCGGTGTGGAGTGGAACCGGCGGCGGTTCCGCGATAGGCAATGAAACAGAACGCGGAAGGTTCCTGACACAAATTAAAAAAGCCTGCCGAATCGCATCAGAACTTCGTAAACTTGGTGTTCGTCCCAATGGTTGTGTTCGGATCGATACTTCGGCAAGTGTTGAAGATTGGGCAAAAGACCCGGAAGGGAACCAAAAACTTATCACTAAAACCTTTACCGAAGCTTGTGAAATTGCAGCACAGTTTGACGAGGTTCTGGCTTGCGAAGGCGAAATCTGTTGGGGAGGAATTCACAGTTGGAAACGAATGCTCCAAATCCTCGAAATGGTTGATCGCCCGCAAACTCTTGGTTTTCAAGCAGATTTGTCTCACACACTACTGTACCTACTCGGTTACAACGCCCCAGAAGACCGGTTGTTGCCGGAAAATTTTGACTGGAATGACAAAACCGTGTTCGATGCTGCCTACCGTAAAATGACTGATGTGTTACGGCATTGGACGGTGGATTTGCATATTGCACAAAATGACGGTACCGTTTTCGGTAGCGGCGATCACGATAAAACCGGACGACATTGTTTGGCAAAAGACCCAAACGGTAAACTCGATATTACCTATTACGCCGGTTTTTGGCTCAAAGACGAAGATGGATTGACCAAACGGTTCAACCACATCTGTTGGGATGGCTGCATGTTTCCCAACACCGTTATGATGAACCAACAAACATGGAATGATATTCTTACCGCTATGGTGAATGTCCGAAATGAATACGGTTGGAAATAAATAAATTGTGTACACTTGAAAATTCCAAACACCCAATCTATCAATTATTTTTACAAACAGAAAATAACTATGAAATTCAAATTGTTACAAAGTTGTGTTTTATCATTGTTTGTTTCACTGATTTTGGTTTCGGTTTCGGCAACGGTTTTGTCTGCGGCGGAACCGGTTGGAACGAGTAAATCATTCCGCGGTCCTGTCGGTTTGGTTGTCTATTCCTTGCGTGATCAAATCAAAGAAAATGGAGCTGTTGCTTTGGATTTTGCCAAAGAACAAGGTTTTGTCGAAGTTGAAATCGGTTTGGAAAACCATTACGGTTTGACGCAGGAACAAATGAAAGAAGCGTTGAAACAACGCGGTCTCAAACCAATTGGTGCGCATGCCGGATACGATTTTCTTTTGAAACAAACCGATAAAGCAATTGAAATGGCGAATGATTTGGGAGTTCGCTATGTTGGAGTGGCGTGGGCGCCTCACAAAAAACCATTCGACGAAGCCCAAACATTGAAAATTGCCGAAGATTTCAATACCATCGGTAAACGGCTTAAAGAAAAAGGTATTCAATTCTATTACCACAATCACGGTTATGAATTTCAACCGTACAAAAATGGCGAAACATTGTTTGATTTATTAGTTCAAAAAACGGACGCTGAATTTGTTAAGTTTGAGATGGATGTGATGTGGACGATTTTCCCCGGTCAAGACCCCGTTCAATTACTGAAAAAATATCCTAACCGTTGGATTCTAATGCACTTAAAAGATTTAGCCAAAGGCGTGGAGGGTAATCTCAGCGGCGGAACTGATACAAAAAATGATGTTGTTTTGGGAACTGGTCAGGCGGATTATCCTGCCGTATTGAAGGCGGCGCAGGAAATCGGTGTAAAACATTATTTTATTGAAGATGAAAGCCGTGATGTCCTAAAACAAATTCCGCAAAGTCTAAAATATCTTTCCGGTATTGAATTTTGATTTGGGATTGAATTGGATTGGAACAATGCGTTACGGAATTTTCGGAGGAGCTTTTGACCCTATTCATTGGGGTCATCTTTTACTGGCGGAGAGTTGTCTTCGCCAGGCGGATTTAGACCGGATTGTGTTTGTACCGACAGGTGTTTCGCCGCACCGTTCAAGAAAAGGAAATTACCACGCTTCCGGAGACGACCGTTTCAACATGATTGAATTAGCCATACTTGGTTGTGAAGAATTTTTGGTCAGCCGTTGTGAAATTGATCGTCAAGACCCCAGTTATACGGTCGAAACGCTCCGATATTTCAAAAAAACATTTGCTCTGGTTGAACCGGAATTATTTCTTCTCATGGGTTCCGACATGTTCAATGATCTCCCGAATTGGCATAATGTTACCGAGATCTTTCGTCTTGCCGTACCATTGGTAACACATCGCCCTGATTCGCCCTTACCGTATTTTGAAGCCTTGAATAACTTTCTGCCGCAGGAATATCTGGAAAAAATCCAAAACAAGATCATTCCAATGCCGCAAATCGAACTCTCTTCTACTTATATTCGAAACAAAATCCTCAACCGAGAAAGTATTCGTTTTCTGGTTCCAAAAAATGTAGAAGCCTATATTAAATCACATCACTTGTATGATAGTTAATAGTGAATAATATATCAGTGAAATTTTTGTTTTTATTAAATTACCTGTATGTTTATTCGACCTTGCTGCAAAACATCAAAAGGTAAAATCTTGTATTGATTTATTGGTACAGAGGGAGTATCATGTGGAGTGTTTTGACGGCGGTTTCAATCTCTTGTTACAATATAACAATATAACGATAACTGATTAAATCGTCGTTTCAATAAAATTGACAACAATTATTTACAACTGTTATAAAATACGATGAGTGAACTGTTTCAAATAATTTGTCCTTCTTGCGGCAGTAAGTTGAATGCCAAAGTCGGTTTAATTGGACAAACCCGTTCTTGTCCAAAATGCCGTGAACCGGTTTTGATTCAGCGAAATGAGCCGCAAGAACAAACTCCAATTATAGTAAATGAGCCGTCTATTGTTTCGGTGCAAACAGGACCAACCTTCAGCGATAGAACCAACCAAATTGAGAATCTGCCGGAATTATTAGAATTTCGTAATCGTTATTTAATTATCGGAACAGATAGGATTATCGCGACATGGGAAAGCGGAAGAGGTTGGCAGGTTAATGTCGGTAATGGTTTTGCTTCGGCAAAACGGAATTTTTCGGCAATTCCCGATCAGGGAAGTTTTGTATTGGTCGAATTAGTTATTGATTCGGTAGGAATTCCGGTAGAGTTGCATGTTTTCAGTATTTCTGTACGCGGAGCGTTGACTTCTTTGTTTCGGGATGAAAGCGAAATTTTGCACAAAGTCGATAGTGTCGGCAAGTTGACGAAAACACAAAAAACTTTATTGCTCAATCATTTACGGCAGAGTTTTATGTTCGAAGTTCTTTCCAAAGCTCAAGAAATTGTTACACTCCTCAGTGAACCTTGACCGTCCGGTTTGATCTGGAATGAGTTTATTTTTTTGTTAAAATATTCGATTGGGGGATCAAATTATGTCCAAGCCGTGCGGTTGGGAGGCAGTTTTTTTATTCTTTAACCGGTCTGTTTCCTTGACTGTTACGGCATTAAAACGAAAGGAGGATTTCTGTGTCTGATTATTCACTTCAAAACAGTATCCGTTTATGTCAACAGTTTACCCGTTCCTCAAAATCGAATTTTGTTTCTGCGTTTTCACTTCTTCCGTCCGCTAAGCGTGAAGCAATGGAAATACTTTATGCTTATACTCGATTTACGGATGATTTAGTTGACCGACCGGATGTTGATCCGCAAAACGGTACGATAATTCCTGCTAATACGCGAAGGAAATTACAAAAGTTGAACCAATGGATCGCCGCTCTGGAGGCAACTCTCGGTTCCCTCAACGGTACCGAACCAATCATTGATAAAGCTGAACACGAAAACGCTTTTCAGGAATTGGAGCAACAGTTTCCGGGTTGTACGGGATTGAAATTATTGCCTGCGCTGAAAATGATAGTTAATCGTTTCAATATTCCGCGTGAACCGTTATTCCATTTGATTGACGGGGTGGAATCGGATATCGAACCGCGTGAGTTTAAAACATTTGACGATTGTGCGGATTACTGTCATCAGGTGGCAACCTCTGTCGGGTTTGCATCGTTGGCTATTTGGGGAACAACGGAACCGCTCTTTTCCAATCCGGTGGTTCGTGCGGCTAAAGCCTGCGGTGTTGCGTTCCAATGGACAAACATTCTACGCGATCTGGCGGAAGATTATCGAAACAACCGGCTTTATCTGCCGCAAAATGAACTTCAACGGTTCGGTTTGACCGCTAACCAGTTCGGTTCGCTTCTCAATAGAAAAAGTTGGAACGACCAGAAAAAGACATTCAAAAATCTTTCGACTTACGATCAATATGCTTTTCAAGAAATGGTTCGGCGAATGGAGGGGTTTGAGGAAAAATGGAATAAATTACTTCAGGTTCAGTTTGAACGTTGTGAAATTTATTACACCAATGCCGCTCCGCTTTATCAATTGATTTCGCGGGACAGCCGCCGTGTTTACGGATTGATGTGGAGCCGGTATTACAATCTGTTTCGTAAAATACAAAACAAACCGTTACGGATTGTTCAGGGAAGAGTTCAACTTACAATGTTCCAAAAACTACGGCTTTTATTATTTTGGAAATTTTTACCCGGTAAACAAATCAAAAAATAACAGTCTATTGGGTTACGATTTATGTGAGAGTTGCACCAGTTGGCATGTTATTTGATTTGTACGCTGTTGGTTTTTAATTCCCATCCGTAAACAGGGGCAAGTCGAGTATGCCGACGCAACCGTAAATAAAAACCCTTCAGCAAAAGGTTGCCTGCATAATGATTGATTATATAGCTGATGATAAACAATAGGATTGGTAATATCGGCCCTTTCTAAATTTTTGTAATCTATCAGTGAAATTTTTGTTTTTTGATCTTAACACCGCTAGGGGGGGAAAGTAGTGGATAGTGTCGTTAGTGAAGTTTCGTGTATTTCGTGTTCAAAATAAACAGATTTGACGGAATAGACAGAATTGACAGGATTTTTAAATAAAAGACTTAAAAATTCTGATGAAATATTACCGTTATTTTAGTGTACTCATATCAATGACGTAACGGAATTTCATTTTTCCGTTTTTTAAGTTTTTGTATGCTTTATCTATTTCGGACGGTTCTGCTTTGATTATTTCAACTTGTGGGTAAATCGTGTTGGCAACAGAATAATCGAGCATTTCCTGTGTTTCCTTAATGCCGCCGATTAACGAGCCGTAAATCTTTCGATTGGCAGCACCCAACGGTAATTTTGATATATTGATATTGGAGTTTGGCGGTAAACCCACTACTGCCATTTCACCGCCTATTTTTAACATCCGTACATAAATTAACGGGTCGTAATCGGCAGGAATTGTCGTAATAATAAAATCCATTGTGTTGTTCAATCCTTCGAGTTCTTTTGGGTTGCGGACATTGACATAACGTTTCACTCCCATACGTTTAGCGTCGTTACGTTTTTCTTCGTTTGTATCGAATACTGTTACTTCCGTCCCTAAAGCAACCAGATATTGGGCAGCCATGTGTCCCACTCCGCCATAACCCGCAACTCCTGCCTTATCACCTTTTTTCACGTTACTAAATTTGATAGGCGACCATGTGGTAATTCCGGCACAAAGTAATGGAGCCGCCTTTTTCAAATCAGCATTTTTCGGAATGTTAATAGCGAAATTTTCTGAAACAACAATATTGTTTGAGTAACCGCCCATTGTTATTTCGTGTTCGTGGTAATGGTCAATGGAGTTATAGGTAAAGACGGTACCTTTTTCACAAAATTGTTCCTTCCCCACCAAACAATATCCGCACATCCGGCAAGCGTTCACCATACAACCCACTCCGGCAAAATCACCAATTTTAAACTTGGTAACATTGTTACCGATTTTCACCACTCGTCCTACAATTTCGTGTCCGGGAACCATTGGGTACCGCGAATGAATACCAAAATCCTTCTGCTCTTCCCACACCGCATGTAAATCACTATGACAAATTCCCGCATATAAAATCTCAATCTGAATGTCATTCCCCCCAACCCCATGACGAGTAAATTCATACAAATGAAATTGATCTTCATGAGAATGTACCGCAAAACCCTTAGAAAAAACACGGTTTGGATGCAGGTCGTTTTGATTTTGTTGTGCATTGACAAGATTCACGGCAGCTATTACCGCAACAATAACACAAAACATTTTCAACTTCGCCAAAAATTGTAAATTCGTCATGTTCAAATTTTTCTTTCTTTTGAAAGGTTGTTAAAAATTTTTTGTAACTGCCCTTTCAAGGTGAATACCATTTTAACCTTAAACAAAAATTCCACTGAAATATTATTCCGTCTGTTTATCAAAAAAACTGTGAAACTGTTTAAAAATAAATCATTACAAGAATTATCGCCACAAAAAAATGCGCCGATGTATGGTGATACTTGACCGTGAGAAGTATCGTTATTTCCGGCAATTACGGTTTTTTGCCGGCGGGATTTGCAGGATTAGCAGGATTGGCAAACTTGGTAGGATTGACAGGATTTGGGGCGGCGGGAAGAGTTGGAACATTTTCCTGAACAATAACTGCACGACGTATCAAAATATAATTTTCGCCGCGAAATTCAGTAAATTCACCGTCAATTTTCCATGTTGTTCGGGTTGGTTTTTCATCAATTGCCTTGAGAATCCGTTCAAGATTGAGGTTTTCAAGGCAAACAAACCGCTCATTATCGTCAATAGTATATAACGTGGTTCGATTACCGGTTTGTCGGAAAGAAACTTTTTTACCTTGAAAAATAGTTCCTTCCCGATTTCGTTTTTTCACAACTTTTTTTTGTACCGGTTCCTCAACAATCGGTTTTTCTACGGTATTCGGATCACTCGGAACCGGTTCCCGTTGCGAAAAAACCGCCGCATCGCCAAAAAGAAAAACAATTATTAAAAATAGAAATAAAAATATTCCAATACTTTTTCGCATAAAATTAAGAAATACGGTTTGTAGTTAATCGTGGAGAGTTGATTGTGCCGCAAGCGGAATTTTTATCACAATCACAATGATCATAAATCCGCATGCGGCACACTATTCACTACGAACTATTCACTTATTTTGCATTGTGATTGAATATCATGAATGATGTTGACGATATTTTGTGAGGAGTTTGTTGCTTGTTCGGTTGTCCGGTAATTTTGTTGCGAAATTTGTTCCATACGCGAAAGACTAAGTGAAATCTCCTGAACATTAGAAGATTGTTCTGTTGATGTTTCGGCAATTTTTGAAACAAGTTTTGTTGCGTCGGCGATCATTTGGGTAATTTCATCCAATGCTTCAGCCGTCTGATTGGCAACTTCGGCACCGCCAAGAATTTGTGTGTTACTTGATTCAATTAACTCCGCAGTTTCTTTGGCCGCCTTCGCACTTCGGGACGCCAGATTACGAACCTCCTCCGCAACCACCGCAAAACCTTTGCCATGAATTCCCGCTCTCGCCGCTTCCACAGCCGCATTCAACGCAAGCAAATTTGTCTGAAACGCAATTTCATCTATCGTTTTGATAACTTTTTTCATCCTCTCCGACATTTTGCAAATCTGGTGCATTGAATCAATCATTTCTTTCATTTGCTCTTGCCCCTTTGAAACCGCCTGAACTGCATCTTTGGTATATCGGTTGGCTTCCGAAGCATTCCGCCCGTTCATTTCCGTCAACTCGCTGGTTTGATGGACTTTTTCAACCATTTCATTCAATTGATTCGTCGATTGTTGAAGACCATTTTGCAAAGAATCGGTAAATAACGTAATCGTATTTACATCCTTCCGGGTTTTTCCGACAATAGTTTCAATATCTTGAAGTTGCTGTGTTGTTTGTGTTTGGCGCGTTACATCGGTAAACATCTGAACACTTCCCACAATTTGCCGCTGCAGGTCAAAAAGATGTTCGGAACGAATTTCGTAACGTGAAGAATCCGACGAACTGTTCATTACCGATCTATTATGTCGATACAATAATTTCAATGCCTCTTCGGAAAGTTTTACTTTTTGCTGTTCCGCAGTCTTATTTTTCAGACGAACAACCTTATCCGAATCAACCACAAACAACGGTAACGGAATCGCTTCAATAATTTGTTGATACAAATTTTTCTGATTTTCCATACGCCGCCGAACTATTCGTGTAATTCCCCATGCTGCCAAAAGACCAACAAAGAATACTGTTAAAGCGGTTAAAAATATTTGTTGTTTAACCCGTTTTTCTTCAGTGTTTTGCTTGTCTGCTAATTCTGTTTCGGCGGATTGAATTGTTGCGGTGAGGGATTCTTTTGCGGAAGTTACAGATTGAACCGTTTTCTCGTAAACCTTATGAAATTTTGAACCGACCGCCTCAACATCTGTTTTCGGAACATCAATACGAACCGTCCATGTTTTACCTGCTGCAACAAACGTTGATGTTATGGAAATAAGATCATATCCGGTCGGAATTGTTTTCCCGACAACCGATAAATCATTCGATGCTGCAACCTTTTTTTCCGGCGAAAGCAGATAAACCTTACCGTTCTTTTTCAACACGGGATTATTTTCCAGAGTTTGAGTCAACATTTTTACCCAATCCTCCGGCTTCACGTCTATTCCGCAAACTCCGAGTGTTTTGTTACGATAGCGAATCGGAGATGAAACCGAAATAATTAATCCGTTACCATTTTGTTGATACGGTTCCGAAATAATTGTTTGACCGCTTTGAAACGGCTTAACATAATACGCCGAAATGTCCGGTCGAATAACATCACCTAATTCAATCAATGACTTATTGTTGCGAAAAATTCGCGAAGAAAACCGCCCTTTTTGAGTATCAAATTTGTCAAACGCATCCGGTTCCCAACAAAACCACGCCGCCTGAATCCGGTTATTTTCCCGAACCGTCTTATACGCCCAATCCTTCAAAAAATCCCGCTCATCGTGTTCGAGGGGATTAAGGGGATTGATGTTATTGTCAACACCGCTGATTTCTTGTTGAGCTGTTTCGGAAACCGCTTTTTTTTCCAATCCCTCCTCTTCAATAACCGAAGACAAAATTTCCGGTTGCTTAGAATTAACAACAGGCTCTTTCGTAACTTTGGGTTCGGCATCTTTAACCTGCTTTTGTGTGTCAGGTTCCTGAACAATTGGAGAGTTTGTAGTATTCTCTTCGGTTTGCCTTTTTTCGGCAAGTTCTTTGTCAAGTTGTTGTTTCTCAAGAATTTCTTCGGCTTGTTTTTTTTCGGCAAGCTCTTTGTCCAGTTGTTGTTTCTCAAGAACTTCTTCGGCTTGCTTTTTCTCGGCAAGCTCTTTGTCCAGTTGTTGTTTCTCAAGAACTTCTTCGGCTTGCTTTTTTTCGGCAAGTTCTTTGTCAAGTTGTTGTTTCGCCTGAACTTCTTCGTCTTGCTTTTTTTCGGCAAGTTCTTTGTCAAGGTGTTGTTTCTCTAGATGTTCTTCGGCTTGCTTTTGTTCGGCATGTTAGTTGTCAAGTAGTTGTTTCGCCTGAACTTATTCGGCTTGCTTTTTTTCGGCAAGTTCTTTGTCCAGTTGTTGTTTCGCCTGAACTTCTTCGGTTATTTGGTTTTGTTCATCCTGATATTGTTGAAGTTCATCAGAGCCAACTGTGTCCGAATTAAAATAGATAAACGGAGGTTCTTGTAAACGTTCTGCCAATTCATCGCAAATCTGTTCGAGTGCTGTTCCTTTTTTTTCCTCTTGTTTATCAACGGCGACCTGTTGAGAAACAGAATAATCAGGAATCACTGAGGGAATCATAATAAGTTGTTTATGAGATTTTGGAATTGTCAATCGATTGGCGGTAATTATTGGATTGGGACGATGTTGTTCTTCATTGGGGAGTTCCTCATTATTTGGGAGTTCCTCATTTTTTTTCCGCTGAGTTCCGCGAAACACAACTTCCTGATAAACATTGTTTTTGGGCATTGGAATCAGAAAGATCGTATCGGATCCGGAATCACGTGAACGATGTTCGTAATTGAGTTTTTCTGTATAACAGGTTATAGCAAAAAAATTAACGAGATTGACTAAACCGTTCAACTCTGTTTCAAAGCGATTGGAGATACTTTGAGCCGAATTTTGAAGACTCAACTGAATCCAATCCTGTAATTCCTTTTCTGTTGAGGAATTTTGATTGAGCAACAGATCCTGAATATGTTTGGAATCTGTTGTATTTTGTGCCTCTATTTTTTCAAGAAAGGCGGATCGGTTGGAAGTCATCTTTGACGTAACCGACTCAAAATTCTTTCTTTCCAGAAAAATAAAGAGAATGATGATAGTTGTTGTAAGCAAGGTGATGCTTAGGAACAAAGATAATAAGCGTTCTGTTTTCATCGGATATTTCAGATTAAACCATATAACGATATTTTTTAGACATTTCTACCTAAAATACCTTTTTTACCTATCGTATTTTTTTTATAAAATAATTACCTATTTTATTTATTTTTTTTATCTTTCCTTTATTAACAAATTTTGATTTTGTTGTAGAAATACTCTTATTTTAGGGCATCTCTAATTATTTTAGGACATCTCTAATTATTTTAGGGCATATCTCTAATAATTCAATTTTTATTTTCAACCAATGAGTTAAGGTTGGGGTTCACAGCATGTTTTATTGATCAAGCCCAATAGTGTGGGGCAAGCCCGCGCTGTGAACTCGCAGTGAATTTTGAATTTTTAGAGGTTTTCTTTAGGGAACTTCTAAAAACCTAATGTAAAAATTTATTGTTAGAAGGAACACGGTCGTCTCGACCGCATATTTAGGAGTTTTTTGTAAAAAAACAGGGCAGGCGAGACGCCTGCGTTCCTGATGTTTTTAGAAGTTCCCGCTTACAATATTTACTGCTTTTTTAAGGGAATATTGATTGTGTTTTTCCCTTGTTTAACTGTAATAGTTAGCGGTGTTGTTTTTGGAAAACGATAGATTTCCGGCAAAATATTTTTACTTTCCTGTGTGATTGATTCTGTTTGAGAACCGGCATCAAACTTTGGTTTGGCAAGATCAGTAAACTCATATTTTGTTACTGTTACTAAATATTCGCCGGATAAGGTTCCTTTTCCGAAATCACCGGTCATTGAAGTCAATTTATATTTTCCGTTTTCATCACTGAAACCGGCGGCACTGATACCGCCGGAAGAATCTTTTGGTGTAAACCTGATCGAAGCACCCGAAACCGGTTCTCCGTCAAGAGTGATGACTCCTTCCACATAATTCATTGGTGCTTTTTTCGTTGCCGGATTACAACCCGCCACCAAAGCCGTTGCCACACACCACAAAACAACAAAAGTCCGGTAATAAAAATAATTTTGAGTCATTGAAAATATGTTATAAATTTCAAATTTGTTAGTGAGTTACGGTCAAGATCAATGTGTTATCAATATGGTTATCAAAATATGTTACGGGGTTACGGATTCATGACCAATAGCACTACCAAGTGCGCCCCAGACTCCGTGAATACTCGGACCGGAATATTTTCGCCCATTGGTAATATCAACACCGGTCTTATCCAGTTCATATTGAACTAAATTTTTGTCGAGATTATCAACATTAATCGTATCTGAAACGAATCGGGTAGAACCGTCAACCATTGCGGCATTTACGCCGCCGGAATGATAACTGCCGGCACTTGACAATGTCCATGTTTCGGCGTTGGTGGTTTCCGAACAGGTTGGTGAGTTTGGAGGTAGAATGGTCAGGAAAGCGGTGTATAACATGTGTCCGTCCGCCCAACGACGTCCGCAATGTTGAGAACGAGAGGTGTTTCCATCAAGTGTACCGGTAAGTTGACCGCCGGAAACACGCCCGAGACAATCAATTGGCGGATCAGCCGTTATTTTATCTTCTTCCGATGCCAATCCCGTTGCAACACCGCCATGAAGATTCACAACATCAGGCTCCGGTGGACTAATGGCAACTTCGGAAAAACCAATCGTATTACTGGTTCCATCCGTAATAAATCCAAGATCGGTTGATGTGGGCCACGAACCGTTAAAAGCACCACGACATTCATAATAATCGGTTGGCATCCAGACATCTCCCTTGCAGCCGCGATAACTGCACAATCCCGGTTCGTCCGGTTCAGAATTGTTTCGTTCTGAATCGGACGGACACAGTAAATACGGCAATTTTGCATAATACGGACTATTCGTAAAGGTCCGCCACGGCATAACATTGGTATCATTACGGTCAATATCTGCCATGACCGCATCGAAAACCGCTGATTGTTCCATAAACGGTAACAGTTCAACAAAAATACTGAAACGTTGTCGGTTCGTATAATTGTTGGAGACTTGCCCGGAATCATTGGTTGTTGTCCAGCGATATTTTTTCCAAATATCGAAACAAAGTTCTTTGCTTCGGGCAAGACAGGGAAGGTGATTCTTTGCGGAGTGGAAATTGTGAACCGCAAGACCGATTTGTTTGAGTTGGTTGGTACACTGCGATCTCCGTGCCGCTTCTCTCGCCGCTTGAACAGCAGGAAGAAGCAAAGCAATTAAAACTCCAATGATCGCAATCACCACTAAAAGCTCTACAAGTGTAAACGCTTGACGGGAATGTTGACGTGATAATTTTCGTTGCATGATAAACTCCTAATTGAAGAGTTGAATTTTTTATCCGTAACAATTTTTTGACCGTCAAAAAACGGCTGCGGATTGAGTAAAAAGTTAAGGATTTAAGTAAAAAATATTTACGGCGAAACGGATTCGCCGCCGTTAATTGTTCCCAACGATGCCCAAACACCATAAAAAGCGGGACCGGTATAATTTTGCGGATTGGCAATGGAAGTATCAATGTCCTTCCCGTGTTTATCGAGATTTTTTGTTTCGATTGTTTCTGAAACAAATTTAACGGAACCATCGCCAAAACCAACATTCACACCGCCGCTATGAAAGGAACTTGCAGAAACGAGGTTCCAGTTTTCCGTAGTACTTGTTGTTCCCTGAACACAGTGAGGCGAATTAGGTGCGAGAATGGTAAAGAATTGCGTGTAAGTGGTTCGCGAATCACCCCAACGTCTGCCGGAAGTGTTGGTTCCTGTATTATTGACGGCATCGGTGAGATTACCTCCGTTTCCGCGTTTATCGGCACAACCTTTTGGTTTCGCTGAAGAAGCGGAACTATCACCAGTAAAAGCAATACCGCCAAGTACTCTTGCTGTTTTAGTTGCTGCGGGACCGACGGTTGATTCTGAAATGAACACGGTATTACTTGTTCCATCGGTAATTGCGGCAAAATTGTTTCTTGTGAATCGCCCGTCACCGAAAGGACCGCGTGATTCATAAAAATTCCAATCCATCCAGAGATCACCGCGATTACAACGGTAACTGGCGACTCCCATTGTATTTTCGTCGGTAACATTTTTATTGGCTTCGGAAGGACACATAAACGTTGCAATTTTAACTGACCAAGGACTGGGAATCGTATCTGTTTCACCTGCCGGTACATAACTGCCTGTCCAAGGAGTTACAAACCGGTCATTGGCGGTGGAACCACTTTTCAGACCGGTATCACTTGCATTTTGTTTGATGATGTCGTAAATGGCGGTTTGTTCCAAATATGGCAGCAAATCACAGAGATAACTTTGACGGTCACGATTATTGTAATTTGTCCATGTTGCGGTATTGGCTTCATAAACTTGTACGCAAAGGTTGTAACTGTGATTGGCTTGCGGCAAGTAACCATAAGTATCATGGAAACTATGACATGCCAACACAATTTGTTTTTGTTGGTTGGTACATTGCATTCGTCTTGCGGCTTCTCGCGCTGCCTGAACCGCAGGCAGTAACAATGCGATCAAAACACCAATAATTGCAATGACCACCAGTAATTCGACCAAAGTAAATCCGTAAATAGAATTTACACTAATTTTGTTGCTAAAATAACATCTCATAACATTACTCCTGTTAATAGGGGAAAGGTAATAAAAAACAGAACGAAGATATTGATCCGTCGGAATGGGACGGAACAATTTTGAAACAAAAAAATTACGGTAAAGCGGCATTTTCACCGCCGCTTCGCGTACTGAGTTCCGACCAGATTCCGTAGAACGCCGGACCGCCGTAATTTCGCGGATTCGCGATAGTGGAATCCATATCTTTTCCGTGCTTATCCAGATTTTGAGTCTGAATAGTTTCGGAAACAAATTTGACTGCGCCGTCGCCCATTGCTACATTCACACCGCCGCTGTGATAAGAACTTGCGGAAACGAAATTCCAGTTCTCTGATGCGTCGGTGGTTGTTCCCTGAACACAGTGGGGCGAATTGGGTGGAAGAATGGGAAAGAATTGAGTGTAAGTGGTTCGGGCATCGCCCCAACGCCGTCCCGAAGTATTGTTTCCGGTTCGTGTGGAATATTTAGACAAGGTTCCGCCGGATTGCTTGAGATCTGCACAAACTTTAGGAGTCATGGAATCTGTTGCGGTACTGTCGGTTATGCCGATTCCTCCCAAAACCATTTTAGACATGACTTGTGGAGGACCTGTTACCGCTTCGGAAAGAAAGATCGTATTGCTTGTTCCGTCGGTAATAGCCGCCAAATCAATTAAAGAACCGATGGAACCGTTGGTAAACGGACCGCGTTGAATTTCGTTGTAATTCCAATCAAGATAGATATCGCCGCTGTTACAACGGTAACTGGTAATACTCGGTGTCAAATCATCTGTTACGTTTTTATATTGTGTGGAAGGACACACCAATGTATTGATTCTGGTGCACCAAGGCGAAGGCGTAGTATTATCGGTTCCGCCGGTCGGATCGTAACCGCCTGTCCATGGAGTAACGAATTGGTTAGTGAGATCGGTTTCTGTCGGTTTCAAACCGCCGGTGGTATTGATTTTAACTGCATCATAAACCGCTGACTGTTCAATGTAAGGAAGAAGATCACAAAGATAACTTTGACGATCCCGATTCCGATAGTTATTGTTTCCCCATGCCGTTTTATTGGCTTTGTATGGTTGCATACAAAGGTTGTTACTACGGACGGCTTGGGGCAAAAACTTGTAAGTGTCATGGAAGTTATGACAAGCAATGGCGAGTTGCTTGAGTTGGTTGACACATTGAGACCGCCGCGCGGCTTCGCGGGCAGCTTGAACGGCAGGCAGCAGAAGTGCGATTAACACGCCGATAATTGCAATCACCACAAGAAGTTCGACCAAGGTAAAGCCGAACCGTGAAGAGCAAAAAAGAGTTGAGAATTTTGACGAATAGTGCCGGAAAACCGAATACTTTCCATTATCCGTTCTTAACTCTCCGCTACAGAGTGCCCCCCCCCCCCGGGGGGGGGCCGGTTAACATGGGGGGGTTGGCTGAAATTTGTGGGAAACTGCCAACCAAACACAGTAGTACATTGTTGGGTGTGGGAGGCCTTT
>JAITIZ010000527.1 GCA_031279215.1 Planctomycetaceae bacterium | reverse complement strand
AATTTATTGTTAGAAGGAACGCGGTCGTCTCGACCGCATTTTTAGGCGTTTTTTTGTAAAAAAACAGGGCAGGCGAGACGCCTGCGTTCCTCCTAATATTAGTTTTTAGAAGTTACCTTTTCTTAGTCCCGCAGGGAGACGAGATGTGCATAACCGTAGGTGTAGTGTAGCGCAACCCGCAACCTACGGTCAAAATGCCCAACAGAACACACACAAAAATTTCACTGATATATTACGAAATTTTTATTAATTTACTTGCAAGCAAAACTGAAGATGTAGGCGGTTAGGTGTGAGAGTTTTTTGCGGGAATATCGCGCCGGATATTCAGAATAAGCGAGGCATTCAGAACAACCAAAATAGAACCGGTATTGTGTACCAACGCACCGACAATCGGTCCCATCATTCCACTCGATGCCAATAAAATAGCAACCACGTTAATACTCATTGACAAACCGATATTGTTAATAATTGTACGTTTTGTTTTTCGTGCTAAACGTACCAAAAACGGCAGGCGTGAAATATCATCACCAATCAGCACAATATCGGCAGTATCCACTGTTAAATCACTGCCGATCCGACCCATCGCAATTCCAACATCAGCAGTTTTCAGTGCCGGTGCATCATTCAAACCGTCACCAACCATGCCAACCGAAGAACCATGATGCTGCATCTCCTCAATCACTGTAACTTTGCCGTCCGGTAATAAATTGGAACGAATATTTTTAATTCCTGACTGCTCCCCAATATTTTGGGCAGAACGGTCATTATCACCGGTCAACAACATAACTTCGATTCCGCTGTTTTGAAGTTGCTCTACTGCTTTTTTTGATGTTTCGCGAATCGTGTCCGCAAGAGCAAGAAAACCAATAATTACCGTTTCCAATTGTTCACGGCTTTGATGAACAACCCAAACAACAGTTTCTCCAAGTTCAAATCGTTCTTCGGCTTGTGTTTTTTGGAAGTCGGACAGTTCTATGGCATAACGTTTTAGTATTCGGTCATTGCCGACAAGAACCCGATCTCCCGCCGATACTCCCGCCAACCGTACAGTAATTCCCTCACCGCGAAACATTTCAAATTCAGAGGTCGGCTCCAGCTCAAGATGTTTTTCCGCCGCCGCTTTGACAATACACGATGCCAACGGATGTTCCGATAACGTTTCCACTGAAGCCGCCAACGCTAAAATCCCATTGGAATCATATTTGTTATCAAAAGATTGTACCGTTGTTAAATGTAATTGACCGTATGTTAGTGTTCCGGTTTTATCAAACGCCAACACATTAACCGTACTAAGCCGCTCCAAGGCTTCACCGGAACGAACCAATATTCCGTAACGTGAAGCATTGCCGATAGCGGCAATAATTGCGGTTGGGGTTGCCAAGACCAAAGAGCAAGGACAAAATACCACCAAAATCGTAACAGAACGCTGTAAAGCTTCTTCGAATTGTCCCAGTACAAGATATGTTACCACTCCCACCACAACCGCCGTCATCAATGCAATCGGAACTAAAAACAACGCCCAACGATCAGCAATACGTTCTATTTTCGCTTTCTTCTGTTCCGCATTTTGGACAAGTTGAATCATTCGGGCAAGCGAGGAATCTTCACCAACTCGTGTTGCCCGCATTGTAAAAGAACCAAAACAATTAATTGTTCCGCCGAAAACCGTATCACCTTCCAACCGATCTACCGGTAATGATTCACCTGTTATCAACGATTGATCAATTGATGTATTACCCGAAACAATTTCGCCGTCAACCGGAATTGTTTCACCCGGTAAAACACGGAGTAAATCGTTACACTGTACTTCGTTTGCCGGAATGACCGATTCGATATCGCCTTCACATTTTCGGGCAGTTTGCGGTGTTAACCGGATAAGATTTTCAATTCCGGCTCGCGCCCGTAATATCGTCCATTCCTCAAGGCAATGTCCCAACGCCATAATAAACGCCACTTCACCGCCGGCAAAAATGTACGAATGATGATCCGCCTCCGCCGGAAAAAAAACATCAGCAATAATCGTTGCAACTATTGCCGTCGAAATGAGAACTTCAACTGAAATCCGGTATTTCCATAACGTTTTTACTGCTTCACAGAATATCGGTACACCGCAAAGCAAAACAGCAACCCACGCAATATCAAACGGCGCATGGAAAAAATGAAAAAAACTAATCATAAGCGATATACCCGATATCGCAATAAAATAAGGTTCACAAACCTCATAAAAATTACGGTAAAAATTTTCCGAACAATTTTTCCCGTTATTTTTTTCCGGTTCCGCCGGACGAACCCGACAACAACAGGATGATACAGAATCTTGATTATTAAGATTGGACATTGATTTTTATAATATTTCAGAGGAATTGTTATAAACTACTCTTCCCAAAAATTGGTCTTTAATATTTTTTGTATCTATTCAGCAGCAGTTCTATTGTTTATCATCCGGTGTCATTATCATCTGAATTTGATTTATCTGATTATGTAGTTGATGACAAAAATCATACAAATCAAAGTTCAGACAATCTTAACCCCGCACGGGGTGAGAAGGAAAAATAAAATCGTTACTGAATACTTACATATTTTTTGTTATTTGTGTAAAATGTAGTTTATTATTTTTTACGGAACAATAAACGTTTTTAGCACAAGCGGACTAACCGATGTCAAAGGATGATAACAAAGATAAATATAACACCGTATCCCGATTTAATCAAGACACAACGAACCTTTCAAGTTGCTTATCGAGAAGTTGCCTAGTATTCCCAGGGTAACAGTCTATTTAACATAGTCCGCCGGTATTTTGTCCGCAGATTACGCAGATGTGCGCAGATTTTTTTGAAGAAGTTTCTTGAACAAAATTCCCGGTAATCTATCAGTGGAATTATTGTTTAAGTTTAAAAAGGTCTTCGCCCTGAAAGAGTGATTACAAAATAAAAATTCCACTGATAGATTACAATTCCCGTGTTTCTCCGCTGTTCTCTTTTCTGTAGTTTCATGGGTTCGTTTATCGGCGAAAAACCACTTACCTTGTGATAATTCACCTGAACAATAGCCCGCAAAAATGCCGAAATCACCCGAAAATTTTTTAACCATTTTAACAACCAGATTGTGAACACTAGGTATTTAGATTCCGTATTCTTTGATTTTTCGGTAGAGGGTTCGTTCACCGATACCAAGAACTTGTGCGGCTTCTTCACGATTACCGGCAACAGATTGAAGTGTTTCGATAATAAAAAGCCGTTCGATTTCTGTGAGCGGTTTGCCGACCAGTTCCCGAAGTCCGCGAGACGCTTCAATTCCCCATGTTTTATCGGTAACAGGCACATCAACCGAATGAGGTAAGGTCAAAATCCCGCCGATTTCTTCCGGTAAATCATCCTGATCAATCAAACCGTCATAGTCAACCACAATCATACTTTCCGCAACATTACGGAGTTGCCGGACATTGCCGGGCCAATCAAAATTGAACAAAATTTTCCGTGCTGCCGGTGTAATTCCTTTAATTGTTTTCCCGTAACGTTTGGCGAATTGTTTTAGAAAATGATCCAGCAAAACCGGAATATCCATGGAACGATCTCGAAGCGGCGGAATCCGAATTGTTACCACTTTAAGCCGATGATATAAATCTTGCCGGAAAGTACCGGAAACAACCGCTTCTTCAAGATTCCGGTTTGTTGCCGAGAGAATCCGAACATTGATTTTAATTGTTGCGTTGGAACCGACTCGTGTTACTTCACTATTTTCGAGAACACGTAACAATTTAATTTGTGTCGGCATTGGCATATCGCCTACCTCGTCAAGAAAAATTGTTCCGCCATTCGCATATTCAAATTTTCCAAGCCGATCCGAAGAAGCATCGGTAAACGCCCCTTTGATATGCCCAAATAATTCACTTTCCAAAATATGTTCACTCAATGCACCACAATTAAGAGCAACAAACGGTTTATTTTTGCGCGGGCTATTTTGATGAATTGATTGTGCGAAAAGTTCTTTCCCTGTTCCGGTTTCGCCCTGAATTAAAACGGTAGCGTCGGTTGGGGCAACACGTTTGAGACGTTCGATGACGGCGAGCATTTCGGGACTATTGCCGAGAACTCCGGTAAAACCAAATTTTTCGTCAAGACGTTGTGTGAGTTCGCGATTAATTCGCCGGAGTCGGGAACTTTCTCCTGCACGTTCCGTAATTGTTCGGAGTTGCTGAAGATCGAGCGGTTTTTGTAAATAATTAAACGCCCCTTGACGCATTGCCTCCACCGCAACTTTTACAGAATTATGACCCGTAACAACAATAATTTCCGTTTCTTCGGAAACCTGCTTAACTGCCTTGAGAATTTCAATACCGCTATCCTGATGTTCCAACATCAAATCCGTAATAATCACATCAAAATAACGAGATTGTATTTTTCCCAACGCATCACCTTGCGAGTGCGCAATCACACAATCCGCCCCAAGTTTTTCAAGACTCGCAACAACAACATCAGCATGGTTTTCATCATCGTCAATAACTAAAATTGAAAGCGGTGATTCAGACATAAGTTTTAGTAGTTGATAGTTGATAGTGTCTAGTTGATAGTGGAGAGTGCCGCAAGCGGATTTATAACCATTCCGGCTAAATTCCGCATGCGACACTTTCCACTATCAACTATCAACTAAATATATTGCCCTTTCAGGGTGTAAGAAAAAGATCATGGCGGAACAAGCCTCACCGTTAATGACAGGGTTTACTCCGTGAGAGTGATTGCAAAATAAAAATTCTACTGAAATATTACAAGAAATTATAATTTTACCCGTTACTATGTCAACATCTCTAAAACTGAAAAATAAAACAATTACTTGGGTAGGATTTTACGTTTTTTTGCTGTAATAGACCTAATACAAATAATTTCCGCCCAAAAACAGGAAAAAAATTTGGGGGAGGGATTGACATATTTTAATCTCGCATGTAATATACGTCGATAATTAATTTTGTATCTTTTTTGATTTCAACATTTGGAGACCAAATTAAATTTTGAAAAATAAATCGCCTGAATTTTTGTTCGGGTATTAAAAAAATAATCGAGTACGTCAACTATTACAAAAATCGCTTCGGCGAACCGTAATTTTCTACTGACCAATCGGATTTTCCGAGTAGAAAATTATCATATAACTACAAAGTTGCGTGGCTCCCGCTAAGGGAGCGTCGCGTGTAGTTATACGGGTATGATTCAGCGTTACATTTTAATATGTAATGCACTACTTTGGTCAGTGGGAATGAACCTGTTTTTGTAATCGTGTCGCTCCTAAATTCTAAGAGCGATATTCTGTTGCCGTTTCTCGGCTTGTGTTTTCCCCACTTTTTAGCAACAGCAGATTATTTGTTATGTAATCTGTAAAACTTAATACCTCTTTTTTAAAAGGAGAAAAT
>JAITIZ010000435.1 GCA_031279215.1 Planctomycetaceae bacterium | reverse complement strand
TATACATCTCTCACTTTAAAATTCTGTTTTTATTTCGGTAATTAGATATTGTTTCAGAGAGATTTTGTTTTATTTTTTATTGATATGAAAATTTTCAGCGAGACGTTTGCGCAGTGGTGCCTTGTATTTTTTTATGTTTTTGAAGAAATCTTCACAGGCTTTCTTGAAATCGGCGAATTTTTCGTAATATTTATTATAGAACGTTTTTTCTTTGAAAAATTTCCAGAGCCGTTCAATTAAGTTCAGATTAGGCGAATAAGGCGGTAAGAAAAGAAATATTATTTTTCCCAGTTTTTTTCGATACGCTTCCACCTCTTTACTGTGATAATAACTCGCGTTGTCTAAGATAATATAAATCTTTTTCGCCTTGGGATTGTTTTTTATCAATTGTTCCATTAATCGTATCACGGATTCGCTGTTGACGGCATCGGTGAAATCCACGGTAACATTAAATGTATCGATATTCACCGCTCCGTTAATGTTGACTCGTTGACGTCCCGAGTTCGACGGCAATTCCGCGTCCTCTCCACGCTCGAACCAACCACATGCCGGATGACTATTATGTTGAGGATGCACGCCGTCCATAAAATAGAAGACATCGCTTTCCTTCGCCTGTTCGCGTAACTTTTCGTATTCCGCCACCCACTCTTCTTGGGCAGCGGTATTCGCCTTGCCGGGAACTAACTTCGGCTTCTTGTATTCAAAATTCAACTCGTGTAACAACTTCGTCATCCCCGAAACAGAATATTGAACCCCAAACGTCTGACGGACATACGCGATGATCGGTTTAACGTCGAGATAAATATTGTCGCGAAGATGTTGTTTCAATTGTTCCTTCTGTGGGTCGGTCAAAAAAGAACGACGTCCCGCATAATGAATTTCCAGAAGTCCGTTAATTCCGCCTTCCTTATATAAACGGAAATAACGGCGAACGGTATCCGCATCAATCAAAAAAATCTTCGCAAGCTCGGAAGGGGTGAAACCCTCCGCGAGCGCAATCACAATACGAATACGATCCGCAAACCGCTGACCTTCGATCTTGCGATACTTCTGACGAAGCTTCTTAACCTGACGACGCGATAAATGATAATTCATAAAAACAAAAAAATAAAAGATGACTCAAACGACAACGAACTATACAAAAATTTAATATTCGACGCAAGACGAGTTTTAAAGTAAGAGGTGTATATATCACCATATTTTAAAAATAAACACTTTAGAGGTGATATCGGTGAAAAGATGGTAGATCAAACTGTCCATGGTGAAATACAACAATTACTTGGTAATGGAATTTATGATGAAATACATGGAATCGACAGTATATTTATCAACAACGATACGGGAAGAATATTATTTGTTGAGTCAAAATTTCGTCAAATTTGGAACGCTAATCACAACGTGACGGATTCCTTGTTGGGAGAAGGATATGGTCATGTTCAGATGTCAAGAGAATGGTTAAAAGTAATTGCTAAGCAAATGGAACAACATGATCATCCTTTGGCTGGTACAGTTAAAAATGCACTTTTATCAGAACAATATGACTTAGCAGTAGGAGTTACAAATAAAAATCTGGATTTCTTCTATTACATCTGGGATGGACAAAACTGGGTTTTTGTTAAAAATTTTCATTGATTCCTTATAGTAGTTTATTTTAATTTGAGATTGTTATGTACGAAAATTAAAATACTAGATTTGATATATTATTACCCTAATATGACAATGAAAGATTTATTTTTATTTTCAAAAGAAGACATTGATCGATGCGAAAAAATGGAAAACACTGACATAGAAAAGTGTTATTACCATATAAGTAAAGGTTCACAAGAAAATAGCTGGAATGGTGGTAATGCCCATTGCTATCTGTCGAGTAGTTTATTGGATAAAGCATTAGTATTGATCGCGAGGACTAATTATTCTGATGCATTAGAGTTGATAGATGCGTCAATTAGAATTCGTATATGGCTTTACCAAAAGCATTCCGTCGGATTTAACATTTACAAAGATATATTAGGTGCTAGTAACTGGATTTATTTGTTGTGGTCTTTTTTATTAAGAAATGATACTCTTTCACAAACTTTTGATAAATACTATCGAGAATATGCTACAAAAAATGATACAGGCTATCAAAATACATTTAAAAACACATCACTGGGAATGGGCATTTCAAGTATATTTAATCAAGATTATGATAAAGCAATAGAGTTTCTTCAAGCGTTGCCGCTAAACAAAAACGAAGGGTTTAAAGGACTATCTGGAAGATACAAAGGATTACCTGAATGTGTCTATGCATTGGCGCAACAAAATATAGAATTATTCGAAAAAAATATGCAAACAGCAAATAAGGAATGGGTTAAGTACGTTAAAAAATATGAGAGGGGATGCTCATTTTCTTTTTGCTTTATCTTCGGAACTTCACTAATTTGCCTTGCGGAAAAAGTTTTCGGATACACTCCTTGTTTTGACAATCTTTACATACCAAAGGAATTACTTAATGTTAAATCATATTCTACTAATATTTTACCGGACTATGTATTGCAATAATTTACTTCATACAAGACCAAAAGTCAAACTTCAACTCCTTGAATTTCTCAAAGGTCGATTATATCTGCCAATCATTCATATTGAGCGAGTCTAATTTATCTTGCCAGTCGGATTATCAATGATCAATCTGCGGTCATTGTATGCGCAAAACACAATTTCTGAATAAATTTGTCGCTTTTTGGATATTATAGAAACAATAATTTGCTTCATTTCTTGTTGCACTTCAAAAAAATTGTCCCAAATTTTATTATCGTACCGTTAATTTTAAGCAATTTCAAATCTTTCGGACAATCGCAGTCATTGTACGCACGAACAGAACAACTTAGTAAAAAATAATCCCTTTTTTTACTTTTCGGGGCTACTTGACGGGCTTAGAACAGTTCTGGACAATCGCACCAGTTTCAATTAGTCAAAAAATTCATAACTTGATTAGTCATAAGGATTTAACAAAAAGTGGCTCTGGAACTTTGGCTTAAGGACTAAAACTGATTTTCCCGTTTTCAGATTCATTTGAGGACGAATTTATTAGACAATCATCTCGAATTATTGTTGATAGATTATCTTGTTCTTCTTCCGTCAACCCACATAGAGTTTGCCATTCGATAAAAGATTTTGGAATTAGTGTCGAAGTAAATTCACCATTTCCTACTTTAATATAATACAGGTAATTTTGTAATAAATAAGGTTTAATCTTGCCGTTGGCTAAATCTTTCCATGAAATATCAACAGGTGAAGTCCATTCTACCGCAAATTCATGCGAACATACAATTATAATTGCCTTATCTCTAACAATTTCCCGAACTTTTGAAATTTGAGGTAACTGCATTATTTCTTCAATACCAAGAATACAAGTTTTTTGTTGTTCTTTCATGTAATATGGATAATAATACCAACTCGGACGAAATTGTAATAAATTTTTATTTTGTTCCTCATTCCATAGATTTTTTAAATTAAATTTTAAGAATAATTCTTGACTTTTATCTTCAGGACTAAATTGCAGAATATCAACTCTCCAGCTTAATAAAGGTTCCGCATTTAAGGAATCAATATTATTTAATAATAAATTCTGATTATGATACTTTTCCTGTAAACCATTTATTTTATTGAAATATGCGATACCAGTCATTCGTAATGCGTTTTGAAGCATAAATTGTTCACGCAGAATTCTCGTATCGACAGATAATATCCACAAATAACGTAACCATATAACAAACAAAGTTATAAAACAAATAATTATAACAAAACTTCTTTTTTTTATATTTGACATATTTTTATGTTTAAAACCAATTTAACCATTGAAGTTGTTTATGAATACATGAACCGGGCGTTGCTACTCCTGGTTCAAGTATAAGATAATTAGGCGGACCTGGGTAAAGTAAAAGGGATTTTCCTTCTTTAGTAATATCAAATATTCTATCTCTACCACCATATAAATTATTATCAAGATAGGTAACTCCT
>JAITIZ010000230.1 GCA_031279215.1 Planctomycetaceae bacterium | reverse complement strand
TTTATTGTTAGAAGGAACGCGGTCGTCTCGACCGCATTTTTAGGCGTTTTTTGTAAAAAAACAGGGCAGGCGAGACGCCTGCGTTCCTCCTAATATATTAGTTTTTAGAAGTTACCTATAGAGTATAAATCCATTTACAACACTATTCACTAATTTATCCCATCCATGCGGGTAATTTATCAGCGGTTGGTAATTTCGCAAAGTAAACCCGTTGAATTGTCGGAAGATCACTTACTTCTTTTAGAGATTCGGGGGTTGGCTCGATGTCCAATGAAAGAACAGCAACAGCATCACCACCAGGTTTGGGTTCGGCACGCCCAAGCGACATACTACTAATATTGATCTGGTATTTACCGAGAACAGTTCCCATCTTGCCAATAACACCCGGTTTGTCCAAATGATCAATAAACAATAAATGACCGTCCAGAAAACTTTCCAACCGGTAATTATTCATCATCACCAAACGCGGCATCGAATTACCAAAAAGCGTTCCTGAAATCGAAACCGTGTTGCGTTCACCCACAAGCTCTGCCGTAATGAGTGAAGAAAATTCACCGACTTCCGATGTTTTTTCTTCGATCAAATCAATACCGCGTTCATGGAGCATTGATGCCGCACTGACAATATTGACGTCTTCATTCATGGAAGCAGACATTAAACCGGCAGCAAACGATGTGGAAATAAGCGAAGTATCTTTTTTGGCAACCTCACCCTTGTACCGCATTTTACAGGATTTCATTGTTCCAAGACCAAGTTGTGCCGCCAAAATACCAAGCCGGTAAGCAACATTGAGTGCGCCGCGATGTGATACCAATGTTTTAGCGTCAAGTGTTCCGAAGTTGACAGCTTGGCGAATTGTTCCGTTGGTGAAGTAATCAATCAAAAGTTCAACCGCTTCAAGAGCAACATTTGTTTGAGCTTCTTCAGTACTGGCACCAAGATGCGGTGTACAAACAACATTGGGTTTACCAAACAACGGATGATTCGTACAAGGTTCTTCTTCATACACGTCCAACGCCGCTCCGCCAAGTTTTCCTGTTTCCATTCCTTCGACCAATGTTGCAAGATCGTAAATTCCGCCTCTGGCACAGTTAATGAGTTTTGCGCCCGGTTTAATGAGTTCGAGTTCTTTTTTGGCGAACATTCCGCGAGTTTGATCATTCAACGGGGTGTGAACAGTCAGAAAATCAATTTGCGGTAACATGTCATGAAAATTTGTTACCAATGTGATTCCAAGTTCGCCAGCCCGTTGAGGTGTGAAAAACGGGTCCATTGCAATCACCTTCATATCAAACGCTTGAGCATATCCGGCAACAACTTGACCAATACGCCCCATACCAATAATACCGATTGTTTTTCCGGCAAGTTGATGACCGGTAAATTTTTTGCGGTCCCAACGCCCTTCGATCAATGTTTGATAAGCCGGTGCAATATTTCGGGACAGAGCAAGTATTAAGGCAAAGGTTTGTTCAGCGGTGGAGATGGTATTACCGCCGGGCGTGTTCATGACAACAATTCCAAGTTTTGTCGCGGCTTTGGTGTCGATATTGTCAACACCAACACCAGCACGAGCAATCGCCTTGAGACGAGTGTTGCCTTCAAGAGCTTCAGCAGTAATTTTAACTCCGCTACGGGCAATCGCTCCGTCAAATTCCGTTAAACATCTTTTTAACTCGTCACCTTTAAGACCGATTCGTTCTTCAAATTCGATGCCGGAAGCATTTTGCAACATTTTTTTTCCATCATCGGAAATAGGATCCAGTAAAACAATTTTAGGCATTGTAATTATTTTTGTAATAAGATTAATTTGTAATTTTAAGGTTTGTTTGGTTTTGACAAACCATAACTGTTGGTTACGGAATAAACATTTGTTACGGAATGAACAATGGTAATATTCCGTGATTGACATTGTTCTTTGTTCTTCATTCTTTGTTCTTTGACGGTTCAAAAACAAGAGAGGAATTATGTTAACGAATTTTCTCTTGATTATTTTCTTTCTTTCGCTCCAATTGCAGCCAATATAATCCAATAATTGTTTTGGCGTCTTTGATTTCGCTGTTGGCGATCATTTGCAACGCCTGCGGTAAATCAAGAATCAGTGTTTCGATTTTTTCGCCATCTTCCAATGCAGTTGGACCGGGAATTAAATCGGTTGCTTTGAAAAGATGCATTTCCTCACAAACAAAACCAGGAGACGCAAAAAAAGTCATCACTGACGTCATTGTTTTTGCCGTATAACCGGTTTCTTCAATTAATTCACGGCGTGCGGTTGCCATCGGTAATTCATTGGGTTCCAAAGTTCCCGCCGGAAGTTCGATAAGTGTTGCGTCAACCGCAACACGGTGTTGACGAATCAACACAATACGGTTGTCATCAAGAATCGGCAATATGACCACCGCACCAGGATGAATCACAATATGCCGCTCTAATGAGGTACCGCTCCGACCTGTGATCATCTTTTTGACAACCTTGAATATCCGACTCGTAAATAGGGTTTCCATAAAAGTATTTTTATAACATGAGTTTAATGCATGATTATGGGAGGTGTGGTTTGTGATTTAAAGTTTGAACCAAAACTCCGCTTCGTCATAAACCACAAATCACAAGATTAACGAAAGAGGTCGGCTTCAATATGGTAAGGCAGTTCACCGTAACGAAAATCCGGGTTGACATACAATTCTCCGCCGATGTGAACCGCTCGTGTACGAAATGGAACCTTCAAATC
>JAITIZ010000215.1 GCA_031279215.1 Planctomycetaceae bacterium | reverse complement strand
AATCGCGGACGATAAACATCGCAAACCGCAACCGGTTCGGCAATTCCTTGTGTTTTGAAACTGTTAATATAGTTAATGTGTGCGCCGCAACGACCGCCGGTTCCGATAAATCCGACACCGATTCGGTCATTTGCGCCGTTTGATTCCTGAGCGATAATGTACGGTGCCGCTATTGCTGCCGCTGTCATTCCCGCTGTTGACTGAATAAATTGTCGTCGTGTTGATTTTGTTGTCATAAAAAATCTCCTAAATAACTGAAATGAAAGGTTTTGAAAATTCTGAAATCCATTGTGTAATCGAAGTGTCATCGAATACGATTAGCGAATTTCAAAAAGTGAAGTGTGTATTTTACACATAAGAAGAATTTCTGTCGTTTAAAATCTATCGAGTGTAAAATTTTATACACAGTTTATAAAAATCCTGAAAAACGGTCATTGTTTTCAAATGGGGAGTTATTGGCGGTTTTTTTGTTGGTTTTGTTGGTTTTCTGTTATTCTGTAATCATTCAGTAATTTTTTATACTTCA
Source organism: Planctomycetaceae bacterium (assembly GCA_031279215.1). Taxonomy (GTDB): domain Bacteria; phylum Planctomycetota; class Planctomycetia; order Pirellulales; family Thermoguttaceae; genus WRKP01. The sequence continues at coordinate 6,039 of JAITIZ010000215.1, read as the reverse complement.
TGCAGTTATTCGATTGATGTTTCTCGATAACGGTTTATTTAAAAATTGAAAGAGTCATATTTCTGTATCATTTTTGTTTTTCGTTCTTAACCCCGCTAGAGGTGAGAGAGTAGTTGGAAGTTGATAGTTGATAGTTGATAGTTGATAGTGTCGCAAGCGGATTTTAAGCAGGAATACTTGTAAATCGCATGCGACACTATCCACTATCAACTATCAACTATCAACTATATATTGGTGTAGGAAAAATATCATTTCACCTTACGGGAACAATGACAAAATAGACAGTTACGTTGTGAAGATGAAATGTGTGTATAGATTATAGGGACTTCTAAAAACCTACCCTGTAAAAATTTTGCCCCTCGAAAAATAAGAACTAACAACGAATTTTTAGATAAAATATTAGGTTTTTAGAAGTTCCCTATATATTCGCAAGCCCTTATTTTTTAAGGACAAGATTTTTAGGAAACATGGTTTTTAGAAGTTCTCACAATATTGCTAACCTTTGGTTACGGTTATGCCATGATAGGATTAATACAAATAAACAGCTACTTCCCCTAGTTGCACTCTATTCATTATTCTCTAAAATGTCTTGAATCATTTCAAATTAGATCGCAAGTTTTTGACCACATACTTCCAAATACCACCCGGTTTACCGGTTGGAAGTTGTAAATGAACATCCTGAAGCATTGCGTTACCCGAAAGGGAACGTTATGCAGGGTGCTTGCGGGTTTCGAGATAAGTGCTTCTGTGCTTATTTTGCTGCTAAATGTGCGCGCGGCTAGTTCAGTGGTATGAATGGGAAACTCGCTTGGGTCAACGTAATGTTCCCATTTTTTATAATGTGGTACGTTGCGTCTTGAGGTTTTTATGACCTTTTTACCGTCTCATCCAAGATGCACGCCCAGCTTCTTGAAATCCGTAATAAAATAGACTTCTATTTGCAGAAAATACTCAAACTTCGTAACGAAGAAACTGAGATTCTTAATGTTTTATATCAACAAGGTGATACGATAAACGAACCAAAATTAATCTTTGATGATCTAAATCGAACAATCCGTTGGTCCGGCGGATTAGTAACAGTAAGTTCGAAGCAGTTTGCGTTGCTTCAAACACTTTATAACAGTCATAATCATACTGCGAATATTGACGAGTTGGAAGAAGCTGTTTGGTCAATTGCTGGTTCGATGGCAAAACCGTTTTACGATATACATTCTTTGTCCATGTTAGTATGCCGAACACGAAAAAAAGTGATTCTCTATGATTTTCCCTATAAAATTGAATGTATAAAAACTCTCACTACTCATCAATTACAAGGTTATCGCCTTGTTCTAAATAAAATCACGAAAAAACATTACGATAACTGAAAATACTCGTGATATAATTCCGAAAAATTTTTGAAATCCGCTGATCTAATAACGGAAATTCAATAATTAGTGAAAGACTATTTTTGAGAACACTTAATAGTATTCACTAAAAAGAATAAAGTGAGGTATTTTTATGAATGATATTTGTTCATTTTATTTTCGATCCGTCTGCCTTTCACTTTTGATTATGGCTGTTGTATCGGGGTGCGGATCAGGAGTTCCGGCGGACTTTCCGAAAGTAACTAAATGCACTATTATTGTTACTGAAAATGAAAAACCAATTGAAGGGGTTTATGTTCAGGTTATACCGCAACAAGAGGTCAGTTCACTTTCGGTTGTCGGTAGAACAGATGCATCCGGTAAAGCTGTTATTTACTCCCATCTTGGAACGTATCAGAAAGTTGGTGTTCCGCTTGGTAGTAGTACAGTTACACTTAATAAGCAACGGGAATTGGAACATTTCAAAAGTGACGCCGAAAGAGAAGCGATGGGACAGGATATAGTTAAGTTAGACGCTTACAATGCGGAACTGAAACAACGGATGGCAAAACTACCGCCACTTGTTCCTCCAGTATTAACGAAAAAGGCTTCGACACCACTAAAAATTGATGCCCAAATAGATCAACCCATAGAATTAACGATTAATTTGGACGACTATAGAAAATAATTAGTATTTTCCGAATATTCCGTTTTTAACAAAAATAATCTTTAAGGAGTGAAATGATGAAAATCCAGAATTATCTTAAAATAGTGAGGGAGGATGACCAGAAAACTAGACAAGCTTTTACGCTTGTAGAACTTTTGGTCGTCATTGCGATCATTGGTGTTTTGATTGCTCTTTTGCTTCCAGCCGTTCAAGCCGCCCGCGAAGCCGCAAGAAGAATGCAGTGTGTAAACAATATGAAACAGATTTCTCTGGCACTGCACAATTATCACGACAAACTTGACGCTTTTCCTCTGACACGTTGGGGACTCAATTGGGGCGATAATAGTTACATTATTTCTCTGTTTCCGTACATGGAACAGGAACAACGTTATGATGCGTTCCTTTCCTATCACACTACCAGCGGAGGTGATCCTTGGGAATACGATTGCCGAGCAACAATAACACCGCCCGGACAAACATATTTACAAGGTCCGATTGATACTTTACTTTGTCCTTCGGATGGAGAAAGTATTAAGCCCGTTCCACGTCCTCTTGATCGTGCTCACGGACGTATCAATTACATGGGGTCGTTGGGAGACACGATTGATGGGCTTCAGGAAGATCAATTTAATACACGCGGTTTATTTGCAGGCGGACGAAGTTATCCAACCACCCCAACAGCGCGAAGTCATTCGTTTGCTGCCATTACTGATGGTACATCGAATACGATTGCCTTGTCCGAAGCAGTTAGCGGTATTTCAGAAAGTTCTCCGTTTATCAAAGGCGGAATTGTGTATAATACTTCTCTTAGCACTCCGGCTTTGTGTCTTGCCGCCCGATTAAGTACGGATAAAAACCGTTATGATTTGACCGGTGCAACAATTATGAATTGTTCGCGTTCTTTCACTGGTTTTACTGATGGACGATCTGCAAATAATTTATTTACCACAGTACTTCCACCTAACAGTCCTTCATGTATTTACGCAGGAGGATCGACTAGTAACCCCGGTTTAGTTCAACGTGGTTTTCTCTCGGCAACGAGCTATCATACGGGTGGCGTCAACGCTGCATTTCTGGATGCTTCCATTCATTTTATTAGCGATAGTATTAACTGGGGTTCCGCTCAAGATTTCGATATCACATCTCCATCGCCTTGGACAACAGAAACAACAAGCCAATCAAGAATAATGATAAGTGGTGTTAGTCCATTCGGTATTTGGGGGGCTCTTGGTTCTATCAACGGAGGAGAAAATCAAACTCTTCAATAATTCAGAATGTGTTGAGTATTTTTCATTACTTATAAAAACTATTTAATTGTTACTTAGGAGGTTTTCCGTGACCCGAACACGAAACAACTCATTGGGTTTTACCCTTGTTGAACTTTTAGTAGTCATCGCCATTATTGGCGTTTTAATTGCTCTGCTTCTTCCGGCGGTCCAAGCCGCGCGAGAAGCCGCAAGGCGTTCACAATGCACCAACAATATCAAACAAATTGTTCTTTCCATGCACAACTATCATGATACTACAAAGTGTCTGCCTCCGATTCGAAGCGGACGTTGTGGTAATGTGAGTCCGCCGGATGCTTCCAATACCGGTCCTTGGGGAGATGTCAGCTTTTTAGTAATTCTCTTACCGTTTAACGAAATGTCAGCTCGGTACGACGGTTTCGTTGGAGCCGGAGGCAATGATCCTTGGGGATATAACGTTACAGATACAGCAAATCTGTTTTTCAAAGGTCCGATTAGTACCTATATTTGCCCGTCCGATGGGAATGCAAAACAAGAAGCCCTCTATAATCGGCAGGCTCGGAATAGTTACGTTGGCTCTTTAGGGGATACTGTTGCCGGACTTCAGGAAGATGAGATTAACATTCGCGGTTTTTTTTCTGGAGGACGTGGTCATCGAGCAAGCCGTTTTGGTGTCAACACATTTGCCAACATCATTGATGGTACTTCTAATACGATTGCTATTTCTGAAGCAGTAACTACAGAAGAACAAACATCAAATTTACTTAGAGGCGGTTTCATTTATGATAGTAGTGTTACGACACCGGCTCTTTGTAAAAGTTTGACGTTGGATAACGTTTCTTACTCTGGTGGAACGGTTACTCAATACGGACGATCTTACACCGGATTTAGCGATGGACGACCAGCAATCAGTTCATTCACGACGTCGATTCCACCCAATTCAACCTCCTGTTTTTATGATTCGACCTCTCCCCATAGTAATCCTGGTTTGGTACAAGGAGGATTCATGTCGGTATCCAGCGTACATTCCGGCGGAGTAAATGTCGGCATGGCAGATGGTTCTGTACATTTTGTGTCCAATACAATTGATTGTGGTAATCCGACTTATGATCTTTCCGCAGCAACAACCGGAGAATACATCAACAGTATGTCAGGACAAAGAATGATTATTGGTAAAAGTCCTTTTGGTATTTGGGGTGGTTGTGGTTCTATTAACGGTACAGAAAATGTTTCGTTACGATGATATTTTCTGAAATTTTATTATATTTGTTGCACTTTAAAATTCAGTTTTATAAGAACAGAATTTTTGAGTCTTTTATTTAAAAATCTGTATCTATTCAGTAGTCCTCTCGAAAGGTAGTGTGTACAAAATTGGTCAAAAAAAATTACCCCAAAACCTCATTTCTGCCTAATTTTTCCGAACAAAACAACCTCATTAAATGATTAAATGAGTGTCATTTTGAACCGTGCGAAGTATATTATGTTGCGCTTTCCGTGCGCAGGAAAAATATCATCTCACTTTACGGGAACAGTAACAAAATAGAAAAATACCGCTTGATATCTATAAACTCTTTTAATAATTGGCGGAAGTTCTTGACAAAATAAATGGTCATTTGTATTTCGTGTGTTTTCTGTTTAAACTGCGGAATAGTTACGAATTAGTTTCGTTTTCCGAGCAATAACGACAAAAAAACAGGAACCCCGATAAATGCTGTTAGAATAGAAACCGGTAAAATTCTTGGAGCGAAAATTAACCGAGCCGAAGTATCGGCAATAAGTAATAAAAGACCGCCAAATAACAGTGAAAAAGGTAATAGAAATCGATGGTCGGAACCAATCCAAAGCCGCGCAACATGGGGAACCACCAAACCAACAAAACCAATAATTCCCAGTAAAGAAACCAACACCGCCGTAAGTAATGAAGCAAACAACATTGTAAGAGTTTGCAGCCGCCGAACCGGTACACCAAGACTTCGTGCAGATTCTTCCCCCAACGCCAATGCGTTATAATTCCAACTTTGATACAGAAAATAAAAAGACACCGGCAAAATACAAAATGTCATCAGAATAAGACCATTCCAGGTTGCGCGGGCAGTGTCGCCGAAAGTCCAGTAAACAATCGCTGCGAGTTGGGAATCATCGGCAATGTATTGGAGAAACATTAACGCCGCAGAGAAAAGAGAACTCAACGCAACACCAATTAAAATAATTGATTCTGATCGGGCAACCCGAATTTGTCCCAGTAAAAGTACCACAGCAGTTGTTAAGACGGCACAGAAAAAGGCTCCCAAAGAAACTCCAATTCGTGTTGCAATAAAAAAGTGATTGGAGCTGAGTAACATATTGTCTGCAAGTGCAATTTTGCCGCCGCTAAGACACAAGGTTACAGCGGCTCCAAAAGCGGCAGCACTCGAAATTCCTAAAGTAAACGGAGAACAAAGCGGATTCCGTAAAACACTTTGCATTGTTGCACCCGAAACCGATAAACCGGCTCCGGCTAAAATTGCTGCTAAGGCTTGCGGTAACCGGATGTCACGAATAATAGACAAAAATCGCGGCTCCGAATCATAACCGCAAAAAATCCGAATAACCTCGCCCAACGGGACCGGCACCGCCCCAACTCCCACCGAAATACAAAGTGAAATCAGAAGCAAAATCGCTGTTATAATGAGAATAACCAACCGGCAAGAGAATAATCGAGAATAATTCTTAATAAATAAAGACATTGTGATTATTCCAGTAGGATTTTTATTTTAAACTCAATAAAAAACAAAGTTCGCAA
>JAITIZ010000185.1 GCA_031279215.1 Planctomycetaceae bacterium | reverse complement strand
ATTACAAAAAAGCCTTCTTGCAACGCCGACTTTATAATGTGTTTCTGAAAAACCGCTCCCGCCAACGCCCCATAAATCACACGTTTTTCCTTGCCGGGAACTTGATCGCGGTGTTCCCGAAAAAGGATAAGACGTTTTTTGAGTTTTTCAACATCCCGCAAATCAGGTTTCGTTTTGACTTCGACAACAACAATACTGTTACCATTTTGAAGCAAAATATCTAATTCAAAACGGACGGTTCTTGTTACTGGGTCTTTGATTTCTACATTGGTGGAACTTTCCGTAAACTCAAAACCTAATTCATTGAATTTATCAACTATTCCCGGCGCAACAAGATGTTCGGCAATTTCGCCAAGACGATGTCCTATCTCGCCTTTAAAAGTGTTTATGGATTGAGCAAGTTTATTGATTTCGGCTTGAGTTTCCTGAAACTTCTTATCAGTTTCCTGAAACTTTTTATCAGTTTCCTGAAACTTTTTATCAGTTGCTTGAAACTTTTTATCAGTTGCTTGAAACTTTTTATCGGTTTCCTGAAACTTCTTGTCGGTTTCCTGAAACTTCTTATCGGTTTCCTGAAACTTCTTGTCGGTTGCTTGAAATTTCTTATCAGTTTCCTTAAACTTCTTGTCGGTTTCTTTAAACATTGCCCAAATCTTTTTAAAGGTTAAATTACTAAAATCGTGTGTTGATTTGTTTGTAGTTTTCATGTTTTATTTTCCTTTTTTGATGTTAAGGGGTTATAGTAATACCAAAGTAACTCCGTAAAAAAAAAAAATTACAATTGTTACAATTCACAAAAATATTTATCGACAATCATTTCCGTCAAAATGATTACTAGTCAATTACAATGCCCGACGTATTTTTCGTACAGGTTTTCCATACACAGGTTTGGGGTCTGAAGGTTCACCATCTACAATGTTTGGATCGCTTGGTTTGGCGAATGATTCAAATCCTTTCAAATCAGCTCGTTTTAGGAGTTTATCGATACGCATTTCAATCCGTGTCAATTCCGAGCCTTCCTGTACAGTTACAAAAGTATAGGCGATACCTTCACGTCCCATGCGTCCGGTACGACCAACACGGTGAACATAATCATCACAAAAAGCCGGAATATCGTAATTGATAATATGTGAAATTCCCGATACATCAATACCGCGACCAACCACATCGGTTGCAACAAGATACCGTAATGTTCCGCTACGAAATAGACTCATTACCCGATCACGTTCTCCTTGTACCAAATCACCGTGAATCGCTGCCAGACTATCGACTTGTTTTGAGAGAAGTTTTGCCAAGTGATCTGCTCCGCGTTTAGTTCGTGTAAAAATAATTGCTTGATTGGGTTGTTGTTCGTTAAGCAAATACAACAGAGCATCGAATTTTCGTTCAGGATCAACCGTAACATAAAACTGTTCAATCGTTTCAACGGCGAGATTTTTATTGGAAAAATCAAGAATTTCCGGTGATTTCATATATTTTTCGGCAAGACGGATCACCGGCGGCGGAAGAGTTGCGCTAAATAACAATGTTTGACGTTCAAGAGGAGTTTGTTTCAAAATTTTCTCAATATTGGGACGAAAACCGATATCAAGCATTCGATCTGCTTCGTCAAGAACAACCCATCGCAATAGACTTAAAGTAAGTGCGCGGCGGTTTATTAAATCAAGAATTCGCCCTGGTGTTCCAACAATCAGATCAATACCTTCACGAAGTTTTGCGATTTGTTTGGCGAGCGGTTTTCCGCCGTAACAAGCAGTCAACCGAATATCACGCCCATAAGAAAGCCGAACCGCTTCATCCCGAACCTGAACAGCGAGTTCCCGTGTCGGAACAAGAATAAGCGCAACAGGATCATTCCCCGGCGGACACTCTTCAACACCTTCGATAATCGGAATACAAAAGGCGGCGGTTTTACCGGTTCCGGTTTGAGCCTGCCCCATAACATCCGTACCGGCTTGGACCAGTTTGAAAACACCGGACTGAATCGGTGTCGGTTCTAAATAACGGACGATTTTTAATGCTTCCAGCATTGTTTCGGAAACACCCAGCTCCGCAAAACCACTGACCTCCGCCTCAATATCTGCCGGATCGGGAATTTTGGATTCGACCAACGGTTGAACATCGCCGCGATGTTGTTGAGATATCGGACGATAAATATCCTGATACCCGTCTTTGTGATATTCAACTTGATTTTTAGAACCAATATTTTTAGAATCAAAATCTTTGGAATCAATATCTTTAGAATCCGAATTTTGAGAACCCAAAGAATTTTTCTCGGTTTGCCGCAATGGTTTTACTTTTCCCAAATCTTTTTTCGTATCGGATTTATTTTTTGATTCAGGAAAATAGGTTTCCGTTTTTTTTTCAGAACAAGAATCATGAGTTGCCGCAGGAATTTCATCAGACGTTTTCATTTTATTACGTGAACGTTTTTTCTTCTTCCGTACCGCAACCGGTTCATTTTTTGAGAGTTCCTTTTCTAAAGGTTCTTTTTTTTGAGATTCATTTTTGGGCAATGATTGACGATTTATTGTTGGAACATATTTTTTGTCCGGTATTTTATTTGATACTTTATTGATTGTTTTATCGGATACATTATTCGGTATTTTTTCTGGAATAATGAGCGGAACATATTCTCTTTTATCCGGATCCCAAACCATTTGTTCTTTTTTGGGTTTCAACGGAATGTCCGGTAAATTGGCTGGTGTTACGGGAACGGTATTAGTTTTGGCGGGTGTTACAGGAATGGTCTTGATTTTAGCGGGTGTTTCCTGTTTAGGCGGATGATTTTTATGACATTGTTTTTTATTCGCTTTTTGTGACGGAACCGCGCGGGTTAATTCTTCATCCATCGGAACCGGTGTCCGACCATAACTCGGAAGATTTAAGTCCTCTTCATTATCGTTACCGTCAAATAAAGTAAATACCGTAACAGATGGCGAAACGTCCAATTTATCGTTATGATTTATCCGTATATTTTTTTTGTTTCTTTTTTTCTCCGTTTTGACAGTTGAGGGTTTTGATTTATTGTTCTCTACTGCCGGAGTTTCTGGAACATTTTTGGGAGAGGGTTGAGGTTTTCCGTGAACCGGTTTTGGGGAACTCTCTATAATTCCAGAAATTCCAGAATCCAACTCCTCCAATTTGTTCGGTTGAACAGGTTTATCCGGTTTATCAAAATACAAATCATCATCGGAACCAATATCTTCCCGATCTTCACTTTCGACGAATCCCCAGCGGAAAGAATCGACATAATTCTCACGCCGTCTTCCAAAACGTTTACCGGATTTTTTACCGTTTCGTTTTTTATTGTCGTTCAATTTTTTTTTCTGAGCCATTGTTAATAAAATAATGTTTTTGTAAAAAAAATGCAACAAAATATGTTGCGGACATTACCAACGTATTATTATTAAAGTGTTTTTTTAATTTTTCCGTTGACTTGCAGTTTAATGACTTCAATGTTTTCGAGACCATCGTTGTCAACAACTTTAACAGCAATATGATGCAAACCGGCTTTGAATTGATGCCGATGCCGACCTTCCTTGTCAATAATCAGCGACGGTTTAAAACCTTTTTTAGGATCGTAGGAACAATCCCAACTATAAAATTCAATTCCGGCGTCGCTGCGTCCGGTTGCGGTTAATTCAAGATCCCAAAGACCATTTTCGGCACGCGATTTCTCACTAATATCAATACGAATTGTCGGCTTTTTCGCTATCGGAACAATTTCATCGACTGTTACGAGTTTAATAATAATGTTTTCTTTAATTTTAAGTCTTGCGGCTTCTTCAACCGCACCTTTACCAAACGAAAAAGAAATAATGTAACCAACCGGCTTGGATTCTTTCCGGTTGTGGTCGAATAATTTTTTATCGTTTCGTTCTGCGGCGGATTTGAAATTATCGATTACGTTACGTCCGATATTATCACTTCGTTTTACTTGAATCGGAGTATTATCGGACATTCTGCCGTCAATTCCGTAATCACCGCGTTTCTTGACATTTCCTGTTCCGCCGTATTGCTGTACAATCCATTCCTCAAACTCAAAGGAATCCGAATAACGTAACGTATCATAATCATATTTGTAAAGTTGTACGGTAAAAGGTTTGCTGAACAAATCCTGTTGTTTCTGCAAACGTAATTCTGTTACTTTCACTGCTTGCACCGATTGATCAATGCCCATCCATTTTCGTTCCAATCGATCCGCAACCGCAACCGTTGTTCCTCCGCCGACGAATGGATCAAGTACGAGATTGCCTTCATTACTGGCACATCGGATAATTCGTTCCATTAATGCTTCCGGTTTTTGTGTCGGATAACCAATACGTTCTTTAGAATGATAACCAATCATCTCAATATCGTCCCAAACATTTTGAATTGGTTTACCTTGCAATTCGTCCAAAAAACGTCGTCGCTGAATTCGTCCATTTTTTGTTTTAGGAAAATGTAATCGTCCTTCTTTGTCAAATTGTTTCATTTTTTCCAACGAAATAGCCCAACCGTTCTTGGGCGGTTTATAACCTTTATATTCGTACATTAAATTGGGACGGGGTTGAGGACTGGAAAGATCGGCAATTCGATATTTTCGCCCTTGTTCATCCGTATGAGTGAAAAACTTTTCGATATAATCATCATAACCTTCCGCTTCGAATGAAAATTGACTATTAAAAGTATGTTTATTTCCTTTGGCGTAAAAGAAAATTGAATCCGAAACAGTTCCGAATCGATTTGATTTATGATTTGTTTCACCGCGTCCTGTTTTTCTTTGCCAGATAAGATGATTTCTGAAATTATTTTTCCCGAAAATTTTATCTAAAATTTCGACACGAATATAAGCGTCAGCATGCCAATCACAATGGAGGAATAAAGTACCGGTTGGTTTTAAGACGCGGTGCATTTCGTACACCCGTTCTTTGAGCCAAGCGATATAATGTTCGATACCGCCTGCCCAACGATCTTGGAAACTACGGATTTCACCTTCATCACCCCAAATAATTTCATAATTCCTGTTGCTAAAAAACGGCGGATCAAGATAAATCAGGTCAACCCAATTGTCTTCGAATTGCCGGAGAATATCGAGGTTGTCGCCGAGAATAAGTTTATTGATTGTCATTGATTCAAATATTCCTTTTTTATTTTAATATTTCGTTTACTATTCATTTTTTTGTAAACATTTCACGCCAATAATTAAAAGGCAGGCAATTTTTTTCAACAAAATTACTGACACTCCATTCGACGAAACGTTACCTACTGTTGAGTTATTCCCTTTTGCCGTGTTGCCTAAACAGTTACAAAAATTTAAGTTATTATTCATCCCAGTCGTCGAGGTTCCATTTGGGAACGGTAATTCCGAGTTGGGTAAGATATTCACGTTCTTTTTGTTGCATAATGGTTTGGATTTCCGGTGTTGTGTCGTCAAAACCGACAAGATGTAACATTCCATGAATAACATACAACAACAGTTCTTCTTCAGGCACCCAACCGAATTCTCCTGCCATATCCAACGCAACTTGAGTACACACCAGAATTTCCGCTTCGAGATGACCTTCATAACGCCGATCAACAATAGGAAAACTGATCACATCGGTTGGATAATCATGGTGTAAAAAATCACGGTTGTATTGCTGAATCGTGTCATTATCAACTAGAATAACGCCGAGTTTACCGCTTTTAATTCTAAAATCATTCAGAATTTTTTCACAAATTGACCTAATTGGTTCGGTATCGACTACTAAATATTCCTGTTCGTCAAGAACTTCGATGAGAACCGATTTCCTGCTACGGTACGACATCTTTTCCTCCATCTTTCCCATTTTCTCCAATTCCAATATTTCCTACATTTTCATTGATTTTACAATCCGGCAGAGCGATTTTGAGTTTCTCCACACCTTTTCGTGAAACTTTTGTGTTTGTGATAGAAACTTCTTTGAGAGTTTTGAGTTGCGCCAAATCATTAAGACCGAAGTCTGTTAATTCTGTTCGACCGAGATGCAGCCACTCCAGATGTTCCAGCGGAATCAATTTGGTAATAGCAACGTCTGTCAAGGGACATTGGTCAATGTTCAGCCAAGTAATCGTTTTTGCCGACGCAAAATTTTTTAGAACATCCAAACCATTATCGGTAATCTTTGTTGTGTAAAGGTTTAAGCGTTTTAGTCGCGGCAGTAGTTTCAATGTTGCCAACCCATCGTCACCGAAATCGGTTTGGCTGACGTCAATATCTTCCAAAGTTAATATTTTTGCCAAACTTTCGGCAGCAACATTTGATATTGCCGTTTTACTGATTCTAACCTTTTTTAATTTATTGAGTTGCGTCAAATGAATTACGCCGTTGTCGGTAATTTTTGTGCTGGTGAGTGTTAGTTCAACGAGATTCGGATTTTCGTCAACAATTTTTTTCAAATCGTTATCGCTGGTTTCTGTGTTGTCGAGTTTAAGTTGTTTGATTGACGATGGTTGCGTTTGAGGTTGTCCTGTTTTTAAGGTCTCTGTTTTTAACAGTGTTACCGGCGGCGATTCTGTTTCCGGTTTGGGCGTTGTCGTCCCTGAACAACCTGTTAACGATAAAAAAAGAGCGAAAAAGAAAAATTGTTTCCATGAAAACAGTGTTTGAAATGTCATGGTAATAAAAAAAAATTGTTAGAGTAAAAAATTAAAACTGCCGTATTTTACCATTTTTAGAGAATAAAATGAATCGGGGTGAAGAAAAAAATAGAAGATTAATAATATAATCAGTGGAATTTCTGTTTTTCGATCTTATATCCCGCTAGAGGCGGAGAGTAGTTGATAGTGGAGAGTGGAGAGTTGATAGTGGAGAGTGTCGCAAGCGGATTTTAAGCAGGAATACTTATAAATCACAGCGGCACTATCAACTATCAACTACTATCTCGTTCTTACGGTACTAAAAAGATATTCACTAGGAAAAATTTTGCTCCCCCTCTTGTCTTATGGAAAAATTTGATTACTCTATTATTCTTTAATAAAATAATAATACTAGTTTTGTTGTTTGTACTTAACCGGAACCGGTACAAAGAAGGCGGGAAAGGAAGTATTTATTATGTTGTATTTAGAGGCTGGTGTAGCTCAATTGGTAGAGCAGCTGATTTGTAATCAGCAGGTTGCGGGTTCGAGTCCCATCTCCAGCTGTCGGGGGATTTCCCGAGTGGTCAAAGGGGGCAGACTGTAAATCTGTTGTCACTGACTTCGGAGGTTCGAATCCTCCATCCCCCAATGTTGTCCGTTTTATTTGTTGTCTGTTTATTACGAATTTTATACAAAATTCAAAATTTTATTGCAAAAACCGGCAGCAAGAAGCGGTCAACTGCTTGCGGGTGTAGCTCAATGGTAGAGCCGCAGCCTTCCAAGCTGATGACGAGGGTTCGATTCCCTTCACCCGCTTTGCTGTTGTAGCTCAGTTGGTAGAGCACGTCCTTGGTAAGGACGAGGTCATGAGTTCGAATCTCATCAACAGCTTGTTTTTAGTTAATAGTTGATAGTCTGTAGTGAATAAGTGTTTACATCTGTTCACTATTCGCTATTCACTGTTTACTGTTTACTAAATCATTTACCGAATTTTAGTTTAGGAGATTTTTAGATGGCTAAAGATGTATTTCAGCGTACGAAACCCCACGTTAATGTCGGAACAATTGGTCATATTGATCACGGTAAAACAACCTTAACCAGTGCCATTCTTGCTGTTCAAGCGACCAAAGGTTTGGCAAAAGTTAAAAGTTATGCCGATATTGCCAAAGGCGGTACTGTTCGTGACGCAACTAAAACAGTGACTATTGCAGTCGCTCACGTCGAATATGAAACGGAGAAGCGGCATTATGCTCATATTGACTGTCCTGGTCACGCCGATTTTATTAAAAACATGATTACCGGTGCTGCTCAGATGGATGGAGCAATTCTTGTTGTTGCTGCTGATGCCGGTACAATGCCCCAAACCCGTGAACATGTCCTTTTGGCTCGTCAGGTCAATGTTCCCAAATTAGTTGTTTTTCTCAACAAGATTGACCTTCTGGATGATCCTGATCTTTTGGAACTTGTTGAACTTGAAATTCGTGAGCTTCTTACCAAATATGATTTCCCTGGTGAAGAGACGCCTATTATTCGCGGAGTTGCCCGTGATGCTCAACAAAAACCCAATGATCCTGCTGTTGCAAAATGTATCGGGGAACTCATGGACGCTCTGGACAATTACATTCCCGAACCCGCCCGCGAACAGGATAAACCGTTCCTCATGGCAATTGAAGATGTATTTTCTATTGAAGGTCGTGGAACTGTTGCAACCGGGCGTATTGAAAAAGGGGTTATTAAAGTCAGTGAAGAAGTCGAAATCGTTGGTTTTTCTGATGAAAAACGCAAAACGGTTGTTACCGGTGTTGAAATGTTCAACAAAACACTCGATCAAGGACAAGCCGGTGATAATGTTGGTCTTTTGCTTCGCGGTATCAAACGTGAAGAAATTCAACGCGGACAAGTTCTTGCTAAACCCGGAAGTATTACACCGCATACGGATTTCGAAGCTGAAGTTTACGTCTTGTCAAAGGAAGAAGGCGGACGTGCGACACCGTTTTTCTCCGGTTATCGTCCGCAGTTTTATTTCCGTACTACAGATGTTACGGGAGCATTATCGTTACTTGGCGATGCGGAAATGTGTATGCCCGGCGATAATGTAAAACTTAAAGTTGAGCTGATTTCACCGGTTGCAATGGAAGATGGTGTTCGTTTTGCTATTCGTGAAGGCGGTCGAACAGTTGGTTCCGGTGTTGTAACAAAAGTATTGAAGTAAATATAAAGTTACAGTTTAAAAATTAAAAGGTGTCGGTGAATTGTGAATAGTGTGTCCTGATTTGGTTTTTCAAAAACTATTCACTATTCACAGTTAATTGTTCACTAAACGGAAAGGGGAGTAGTTTAGTGGTAGAACTGCGGTCTCCAAAACCGCTGGTGGGGGTTCGATTCCCTCCTCCCCTGTTTGTCATAAAAGGATATAGGGTCAATTGGGTTGACAATTGACAGCAATTGTTTGAAAAAGATAATTGATAATATTTTAGAATTGTTGTATCGTTATAAACGAATAAATACTATTTTTCAGTTGTTAAATTGAAACCAAGAGGTTTTCGTGCGTGATTTGTTCAAGGAATTATTTCGTGTTCGTCGTTACAAAAATAATCAGGGACGTAAGACTCGTTACTTAACGATGTTTGGCGTTTGGGCTGTTATTATTTGTGGGGCTTATAAATTTACCCAATTGGCTTTTGATTGGGCTCCGTTGTTGTGTGAGCAAGAAGTCCGTTATATCGTAGCGTTATTGTGTATTTTGGTTGGGATGTGGTTTGGTTATCGTTTAGTACAATGGTCTGTTTTTGCTGATTTTCTTATTTCTGTTGAATCGGAAATGATTAAAGTTTCTTGGCCTGATAAAGCGGAGTTGTATTCTTCGACAATTGTTGTTCTGATCATGTTTGCGATTCTCTCTGCGATGATTTATATTTTTGATTTGGTTTGGGTTTTTATTTTCAATTCACTTCATGTATTAGGTGGTTGATTTTTTCTTGTTTTTTGGTAATGCCGAAAAATAGATACATTAAATGAAAGAGGAGCAATTCATGTCTGAGACGGAATTGAAAACCGAACATCCGAAACCTGCAACAGAAAAAAGCAGCAGCACGGAGGCAACGGAAGAACCTCAGAATAAGAAAAATTGGTATATTCTGAAGGTTCAGGTCAATCGTGAAGAGCCGATCAAACGTAGTTTGGAACGGCGGATTGCAGTTGCCGGATTGAAGGATTATTTTGGAGATATTCTTGTTCCGACGGAGAAGGTAACGGAAATTCGTGGTGATAAAAAACGGATTATTAAGCGGAAGTTGTATCCGGGTTACATCATGATTTATATGGAAATTAATGATGCGACGTGGTTTCTTGTTCGTGAGACATCGGGAGTGGGTGATTTTACTGGAGCGGCAGGAAAGCCAACCCCAATGCAAACACATGAAGTTCATCGAATGCTTGCATTGGAAGACGAGGAACCGATTTTACCGCAATTGAAAGTTGGTTACCAAGTTGGTGAAAAAATCAAAGTCAAAGAGGGAACATTCGAAAGTTATGAAGGAGTAGTGGATGCGATTGATCTTACAAGTGGAAGAGTAACTGTAATTCTCAATCTTTTTGGAAGAAGTACTCCTGTCGAACTTGAATATTGGCAAATTGAGAAAAATTTGAGTTAAATAAACAGGTAATTTGTTATTTTATTAACGGTTGATATTTAATTTAGTTACCTAATTTATTTTTATTATTTATTTACTTACATTAATTTATTTACATTACATAAAACAATGGCAAAGCAACTTACAGCGACAGTTCGGTTTCATGCGAAGGGCGGTCAGGCAACAGCGGCACCGCCGGTTGGTACGGCACTTGGTAAGTACGGTATCAACCTAGGGCAATTTGTGCAACAGTTTAATGAACGTACCAAATCTGATCTTGGGATGCGGATACCTGTTGTTGTCAAAGTTTTTAATGACCGAACTTTTGAATTAGAGACCAAAACACCGCACAGTGTAGATTTATTAAAACAGATTGCCGGAATTGTCAATGGCAGCGGTAATGTTCCTCGTGTTAAAGTGGGGCAGATTACAACGAAACAACTTGATGAGATTGCCGCTAAAAAAATGAAAGACCTAAACGCCCGAACTCCTGAAGCCGCAAGAAATATTCTCGCTGGAACAGCAAGAAGTATGGGACTGGACATCGTGAACAACTGATCTGATAGATTTTATTTAAATATTTGTAACTGCCCTTTCCAAAAAATAGGTCTTTCCATTTTGTTGTAATTTGTGTAGATTATCGTTTATCGTTTTGGTCCTTTCAATCCCCTTTTAACTTAAGGGAACTTCTAAAAACATCAGGAACGCAGTCGTCTCGATTGCACATTGCCTATAAAAAGTGCAGGCGAGACGCCTGCGTTCCTAAAAAAATGAGTTTTTAGAAGTTCCCTTAAGGAGACCGAGCAATGTCAAATAATTGTAACAAGATACGAATAACCCTGTGGTCGTGGATGATACAAGACGACCCAATAAAAGTTCAAACGCCTTGATAATAATCCATCGGTTGCCATTCGGTCTCTTTCCATTCAGGAACCCAAAAAATACCAAGCGTTATCTCACTTCGGGCATGCTCAAACGGATAAGGAGTTTCAGAAAAAATTGTACGGTAATGTTTACACATCCGGCGTAAACTATCAACATTGTTCTCAATAGAACGCCAAAGCAATGCCGCATTGTCTTGCGATAACGCCGGAAAAAGTTGCAATCAAAGATTCACGCACCACATGGAAAAAACCACATTGCGGGCAAACAAAAGATATTGATATATAATTTGAATATCTTAAAAATATTGTAATAATTCCTGAACACTATTACAAAGATAAGTTGGTTTTTCTTGTTGCAGTTCTTCCCTTGTTCCATATCCGTATAATACACCAACACTGTCTATTCTATTTTTATTGGCTCCGATAATATCATATTTTCTATCTCCCACCATTATTGTTATTTCTTTTTTTAATTTATATTTTTCCAAAATATGCTTTATTATATCTTCTTTTTCGATAAATGTTCCTTCCATATTGCTTCCTGTGATGTGTTTGAAATATTGTTCTATTTGAAAATATTGTACTATTTTTATTGCGAATGTTTCCGGTTTTGATGTTGCAATAATACAATTTTTATTTCGGTTGTTTAATTTTTTTAACACATTTTTTATTCCTTCGTACAATATATTTTCATAAATTCCTTTTTCTGAAAAATATTCCCTATAATATTTGATGACTTTTTGAACGGTATTTTTATCAAAATCATAATATTCCATAAATGATTTTTCCAACGGCGGTCCTATAAACATTTTCAATCTTTCATTATTGTTTTCAATAATATCGAATTTCTTGAGTGCATATTTTACAGAATTTGTTATTCCTTTGTATGGATTGGTCAATGTTCCATCCAAATCAAATAATATGTTAATATAGTCCATTATTTATAACGTAAATAATTTCATTCCGTGTTGATTTTGTAATTACTTGAAGATTAGTTTGTAGATATTGTCTGAGCGGTGATTTCGGTGATTGAATGATTTTGTAAAACAATTAAAACAATCAAATAAATCATCGTTCAGACAATTATTGTTCTTTTAATGGTTTTGGGACAATTCGTTTGAGAATGCTTTTGGTGATAAGGGTTGTCCGGTTGCCTGTTTGACAAACTGCGGCCAATCATATTTTGCGCCGGGAGCAAAAACTTTTTCTGTAAGGATTTTTCCGATTTTCGGATCATCATTAACAAATGCTTTACCGAGTGATTGTCGGAGTTGTGCGGCGAAGAGTTCGCCGAGCATGTAATTATGGTAATAGACCGGAGCAATTACAAAATGCGGTTTGGACGCCCAATCGCCGGTATTTCGTCCTTCCGGGCGTTTTAGCAATTGATATTTTGTTACCATTTCCCACCACAATGTTTTCAAATCGGCATCGGGGTTTTCGTACAATGCTTTTTCAAAATTTAGCATAACAATTGTCCATCGGCAGAAAATGAGTTGTTCACGGCGCCGTTGTTTTCGTAACGCTTCTGCGGCGGAGTTGACTGTTTGGGGGTTCATTCCGGCAAAGCGAATCATCCATTGCGGAGTTCGGGCTTTGGTCCCGAACATCATTGCAATTCCTTCCGTCGTAAAAATATGAGCCGAATCACGGAGATTGAACGGCAAATTCCTGTTACAGTTCAACGAGTACACTCCATGTCCGCCTTCGTGTAACACTGTATCCATCCATTCAGCGGTTGGTTTTACATTGCAGAGATTACGGACATCGCCCAATGTGTCCATATCAATACTGAACGCATGTTGATTTTTCCCTTCTCTTTCAAACATATCACTCCGCTTCAAAACCTCTTCGTAAGGAAGCCCCAAATGTTTATAATACTTAACTGCAATAGCAATAATTTCCTCTTTGGTTTTATTTTTGTAAAACGAATTGGGATCAATTTCTTTTGACGGCGGAGCCTGTTGGAAAAACGGATTATCGTAATGCCAAGGCATTAACTGATCGGCTGGGATATTAAATTTAGCGGCAAGTTCCGTATCAAGTTCCTTTTTCATTTCGGCAAAAATTGGGGCGGTTATTTTTTCGAGTTCATCGAAAATCGCCAGAAGTTCGTCCGGTTTATAATCCTGAAACACAACTTGCATTTCCCAGTAATTTTTGAAACCAAGTTGCCGAGCAGCGTTGTTTCGGACCTTGGCTAACGCAATCACTTGATCGTCAACCTCATCCCCAACTTGTTTAAGTGCTTCCCAAATTTTCCGGCGTTTCACTAAATCAATTTCCTTTTCGAGCATTTCCAGTAAATCGTTATTCGTGTATTCCTGACCGTCAAGTTTGGGGCGTTGATTCTGAAACGTTTTTTCAATTTCCGAAGACATATCCAACATTTTTTTAAGCAATTCCGGCGGCAATTGATTTTGTGCATACAAAAGTTCCATCCGTTCAGCAGCACGCACGTCAATTTCGGAAAGACCAACCGCTTTACTTCGCAAATCTTTAATTGTTGCGTATTTTTCTTTATCGCTATGATATTCTGCCCATTTCAGTTTGGCGTCGGCGGAGTTTTTGAATGTTTCTTCTTTACCGGTGGTCATCGCATCCCATTCGGCATAAGTTGATTGTTTGAACAATTCAAACGCTTCCGTTTGATAAATGTCTAAAAGAACTTTTAATTTAACAGCATCTTCGTTCATAGTAACAGTTTTTGGGGGTTGGGAAGGAATTATTGTTTTGTTTCGTATTCGGTTTGGGAAAAACAATCGGTTTTGCGCCTCTGCTATTGTAGCAAAACCAATCAGAAATGAAACAAACATAAACATTGACAACATTTGAATATACATACGGGACATCATTTTTCCTCATATCGGGTTAAAGTGTTTTTAAAAAACGAAAGAAATTGTAACTGTTCACATACTTCTATGTTGTTACAGAAATTGTTAAAGAAATTTAAACATTAAAAATGGGACTGTACAAAGTATCATTATTCAGTGGAATTTCCGTGAGGTATTATTTTATTGGGTACACGATACAGTACTATACAGTATCGTGTCGGATTTCTTTAACAAGAGCCGATGCGGCACGAGCAGAAACAGTAATAGCCGACCAATTTTCGGTTCGCAATAAATCTGGAGTAACAAGCCAAGAACCGCCAACTGCTAATGTTGCTTTTTCCTGAAAATAATCGCTCATGTTTCGAATATTGATTCCGCCAAGCGGCAGGAATTGAACACCGAGATGAGCATAAGGTGCGTAGATACTTTTCATAAATGAAACACCGCCGGAAGGTTCGGCAGGAAAAAATTTCATTTCACGACAACCTAATTCCAATCCATGCTCTAATTCTGAAGGAGTTGCAATTCCCGGCGCAAACGGAAAACCTTTATCTTGAGCTGTTTTAACAACCCGTTCAGAAATTCCCGGCGCAACACCAAAATGACCGCCGGCAGCAATACTTTCTTCAACCTGTTGTGGAGTTAAAATTGTTCCGACGCCGGTTAATATTTCGGGGACTTCAGTTGTGATCCGATGAAGTGATTCTATTGATTTTGGTGTTCGCAACGTCAACTCTATAATGTCAATTCCGCCTGCCAACAAAGCCCGTGCTGCCGGAACAGCATGGAGCGGATTTTCAATAGTTACGCACGCTATAACACCGCAACTAAAAAGACGTTTAAGGATAGATTCGGAAAAACAGGATTTGATCATTTTTTATTCGATAATAATAAGTAAAATTCGTAACAAACCACATTGGTACCGCTTCAAATCAAACAAAGAATTAGTATAACTATATCTATAATAAATATCAAGAAGGATTTTAATTTTTTTTTCCAAAGTTTCAAGCGGTGTCCCATCAAAAAAACGATAAGACGTAACTATACTCAATCCTGTTATCAATTGGCTGTTTTTATATTACCATTATATTTTCGGAAGGTAGGCAACCGTAGGTGAAAACCCTTCAGCGAAAGGTCGCCTATCCTTTTCGGGTTCGACGTAAGTCTTTGTGTTATAAAGACTTACGAAAACATACAAGTAGTTGTTCACGCCCCGGTTCACTCCTCAAAACGGCGTTGTTCACCAGGGACAAGAATTGATGTAAACTCTTGATTATAAAAGAGTTATGAAATATTTCAATATGAAACGAAATTATTCTTTGACTGGTACAATG
>JAITIZ010000115.1 GCA_031279215.1 Planctomycetaceae bacterium | reverse complement strand
GCGACGGTATCCCATGTTAGTGTTGCGGTTTTATCGGTAATATTTGTAATCGCAAGATTTTTCGGTTCTTCGGGCGCGGTGGGAGGGAGTGTTACGGACGCAACCGAAGAGGGTTTTGTGGATTCACCGCTATTGTTGATTGCATAAACCCGAAAATAATGTTTTACGCCGGGTGTTAAACCGGTAATTTTTCCTTCTGGTGTTATTGTGACGGTTTCCCATGAATTTGTTTTTGAGTCAAAAAATTGTCTATGAATTCGCCCTGAAAGGGCAACATACTGTAGTTGATAGTTGAGAGTGGATAGTGTCGCAAGCGGAATGATTACCGTTTTGGTAGTAATTCCGCTTGCGGCACTCTCCACTCTCAACTTTCCACTCTCCACTATTATTCTGCCCTTACAGGGCTTTGGTGTGTTATATTGGTTACGTAGGGCGTTGCCCTACGCTAATGCTGATTGCCCTTTCAGGGCAAGTTTAGTTTAAAACGAAAACCGAAATTTAAAGTGTGAAGAGTATAACACTAGTGACTGTACTGCTATAACGAAGAACATCATCAGACACTTCGGATTGACACTGAATGGAAAAGTTTGTATCATTATCAATCGTCGTCATGGAAAAATCCTCCTTGAAAAAGGGAAACACTATGAAACAGTTTTCCTACAACAATTTACCCGGAAAACCGGAAACCCAAGCAATTGAACCCAAGCAATTGCCGAATCCCTCAAACGAGCAACTGATGGAACATTCGGCTCGCAACTAGGAAACATCCTGGAACGTGTCAAAATTGCAGACTTGGGAAAACAACATACATTGGATTTAACAACCAGTATTACACGATATTGTACTTGGACAAGTATTGTAACTTCGGAAGAAGTTACTCAAACCACCACAAAAGTTTTTACCGGAACAGAAAATCTGTACTTGTTTTTATCAATGCTTTAACGAAATTATTGAGATAAAATGTGATATTAGATTTTATTAGATTTTATTACATTTTATCAATATTCGAGTTAGCAAAACAGTATTTCCATTGATACACAAACCGCAACAGCCAATAATATTGTTCATACTGTTAATATTGTTAATTGATTAGAACA
This sequence comes from Planctomycetaceae bacterium, assembly GCA_031279215.1. Classification (GTDB taxonomy): domain Bacteria; phylum Planctomycetota; class Planctomycetia; order Pirellulales; family Thermoguttaceae; genus WRKP01. Next base: position 6,968 of record JAITIZ010000115.1, on the reverse strand, counting down.
GATGATTGGGAGATTGTGCTGTTGTTATATGTTGAGTTACATTTTGTTTATTGTTGTAATGTTTACTTAATTTTTTACTAACCATTTTTTATTAAAATTTCGAAAAACATGATTAATCGTTATCTTGATCACGCTATTTTGGTTCCTCAAATGACTCGTCAGGAAGTTGTTGAATGGATTCTTTCGGGAATTAAACATAAGGTGAAAACTGTTTGTGTTCGGCCTTGTGATATTAGTCTTGCGGTGGAGATGTGTCGCGGTACGGAAACGGAAGTTTCCTGTGTTCTTGGTTTTCCGCACGGAACTGTTTGTACTGAAACGAAAATTTCGGAAGCGAAACTCTATTGTAAGAAGGGAGTTTCTGAGATTGATATGGTTGCTAATTACGGCTGGATTCGGAGTAGACTTTGGGATGAAGTTCGTAACGAAATTCAAAAAATAGTCCATATTGCTCATCGCCTAACATATAACCATTCTCCTGTTTTGGTCAAAGTTATTCTTGAAACGAGTCAGTTAACAGCCGAAGAAATAATACATGCAACAGAAATATGTATTGAAGCCGGAGCTGATTTTGTGAAGACGTCAACCGGTTTTAATGGTGAAGGAGCCAAAGAAGAAGATGTTCGCAATATACTGAAAACAGCTGCAGGGCGTATTAAAGTCAAACCATCGGGCGGTATTCGCGACAATACGCGTGCTCAGATGTTTGTTGACATGGGAGTTGACCGGCTTGGGGTCAATGGTTCCAGCACTCCCAATATTTGCGGCAGAACCGGAAACTGTAACGAAAGAAGCGGATATTAAATGGTGAACGTTGATTTTATGTGCTTATTTTATACTCTTTTTATACTCTTCCGGTAATCAATATTTTAATATTGTGATTGTTGACGAATATTTTTTTGAAAACACAAAAAACTATAATAACAAGATTGAGACAATTATTATTAGTAAATTGTTCCCCAAAAAAATATATTTATTATTACAAAATCCTTTTCCATAATTACATAGAAGAACTTAAAAACAATTATTATTTTTTGATATTGGCGATATGAAAAAAATGATTAAAAACAAACAGGTTCTTCTTGTGGTGGAGTCGGCGCGTGCTTATGGTCGCGGTATTATTGAAGGGGTTTCTCGTTACATTCAGGAATACGGGCGGTGGACGATTCATTATGAAGAGCAAGGTATTTTGACAACAGTTCCTAGATGGTTAAAAGAATGGAAAGGTGATGGTATTATTTGCCGAACCGGTCTTTCGCCGCTTGGTCTTCATTTGCGAAAACTGAATGTTCCGATAGTTGAACTTTTGGGCGATGGTCAACGTTTTGTCAGTGAGGTTCAGTCGGATGCACTTATTGCCGGAAGCATGGCGGCGAATCATTTTATTGAACGCGGTTTGCGTTACTTTGCTTATTATAGTTACGGTAATACGTGGTGGGGACAGGCACGCAGAGATTCTTTTGCGGCGGCGTTATCACGGAAGGGTTTTGAGTGTTTTACGTTACTTTCACAATCCGGTGAAAAAGCGGAAGCGTTTCCCGAATGGAAACCGTTTTATGAAAAACCGCTTTTATCTTGGCTTTTGAAGTTACCCAAACCTGTTGGAATTTGGTGTGCTGCTGACACAATTGCCCAACGGGTTCATGCGGTTGCCATGAAATCCGGTCTGGTTATTCCTGATGAAATTGCACTGCTCGGTATTGACAATGACGAACATTTGTGTAACGTTTTAACACCAACACTATCGAGTATTGATCCCAATTCTGTTGTGGTCGGTTACAATGCGGCGAAACTTCTTGATACAAAAATGACTTTGGGAAATTCAAAGGGACATTCCCAAAAGAAATTGTTACCTCACGATCTGCCGATCAAAATTGCTCCGCAATGTCTGGTAATGCGTCAATCAACGGATGTTATTGCTGCTGAAGATCTAAAAATTGTTGCTATTGCTCGTTATATTCGGAAACATGCGCTTGATGGACTTCTTGTTGCGGAAGTTGCTCGGGAATTTCATCTGTCGAAACGGACACTTGAACGGCATTACAAAAAGTTGTTTGGCAGGACGGTAGATCAGGAAATTACGTTGTTGCGTATTGAGCAGGCAAAATTTTTGCTACGAAATACGACAATGCCGGTTGCTGATGTTGGTGAACAAACCGGATTTGACCGCAATTATTTTATTAAGGCGTTTCATCGTATTGTTGGTGTTTCGCCCAATGTTTACCGAAATGCTAATCGTGTGGGTGTTCTTGGGAAAGAAAATATTATTTTAGAAACACAAACTCAACAAACTCATTAAATTTTTATCATAAAATAATTGTAACTATTCATGACAATAAACAATAATAGGCGATGTTTTGCCGAAACATCGTGTTGGCGGATTTGCCGATAATGAATCAGATTAACACGAGTAATTGGTATTGTATCATGTTTTAGTTTCTGATTTCCATCTGTAAACAGGGTACAAGCCGGTAATTGTCGATGCGATATTTACGGTGAAACATTGTTTTTCTTTTGTTTTATTATTGCGACGGTTATAATAAAATAAACAGTTACTATGAATTTTTCTCCTCCGCAATTGCCGGCAATTATTTTTCAAAAACTTCGGAGTCTGAAACGGACGCTTCGACTTTATACGTTTTTGGACGGGACGATAACAACATGCTTTGTTGTGATTCTTTTGTTTTGGTTTGATCTGGGGCTGGATCGGTTTTTTGAATTATCGCAACCGTTTCGGGGATTAACACTTTTTTTGTTGTCGGCTGGATTGGGTTATTTTGTTTGGGTTCAGGTTATCCGGCGTTGTTGTACTAATATTCGTCATGATCAATTGGCGGCTGTTTTTGAACGTTTTACACCATCGTTGAACGAATCGCTGATTACTGTTGTGGAACTTGGTATTGTATCGCAAACCCAAAACGAATTTAATCCGGTTTTTTTACAAAAAACAGTTACGGAAGCCGCAGAAACATTGCAAAATATTTCTATTCAAAAATTTTTCCGATTGGGACGAATTGCGGTACGATTTATTTTGGTGTTTATTTTGACGGGAGTTGTAATGTTTTTTTTCGCAACGTTTACAGAAACTTCTGAAATTTGGTTTTCACGAAATATTCTTCTTTCGAATCGGGATTGGCCTCGCCGTTCCCAATTAGTTGTGGAGGGTTTTGAGGAGCGGAGCGGACGAATACGGATTGGCCGCGGCGATTCTTTTACGTTAACGGTTCGTGCCAATACGATGATGCCGTTGGTTCCTGAAACGATTCGGCTTCGTCTTGGTTCACGAGAAAGCGGTTACAGAAATATAGAGATTGATCAATTTCGAACGGAAACTCTGGAAGGAACTGACTGGCGTTTTTTTTCACACACTTTTACCGAATTACTTGAAACATTACCGATTCAGGTTCGAGGTGCCGACTCCACTATTAACGGTTTGTTTATTGAGGTGGTTCCTCCGCCTACGCTGACGGAGATGAAATTGAAACAAAAATTCCCAAAATATCTGGAACGGAATGACCGGACAACTTCGGTAAGCGGACAGATGACAATTCCCGACGGAACCGATATTACTGTTACAGGAACGACAAGTAAACCGATTGTCAAAGCGGAAGCGGTTCTTGATCGCGGTGAACCGGCGGTGTTGCGGCAAAGTCCTGTTACAACTCCGTTTGATTCGTTATCTTTTTCGCTTCAAAAAATCAGAAACGATACGTTGCTCGAATTTCAACTCGAAGATATTGATTTTTTGCGGAACCGTCAACCGATTCGGATTCGTTTCGGTATTGTCAAGGATCAACCGCCAATAATTACTGCACGGCTTGAGGGTATTGGAACGGCGATTACGCCCAATGCGGTATTACCGGTTTCCGGCGAAATCACGGATGATAATGGTCTTGCCTCGGTATCTTATCGTTTCGAAATAGAACGAAGCGGTCAAAACAATAATTCCGAATCTATTTTTCCAGAGAATCACCCGCCGGAAAATCTGCCGTCTCTAAATCAGGAAGAGGAATTACGGACAAAAACAGCAACCGTGTTACAGGAAGATCGGGGAGTGATTGCTGTAACAGGAGTTGGAAACGGGCAAACGGTATTCCCTTTAACGCAGGAATTTTCCGTTTCGGAAATCAGTGTTCAACCTGATGATAAACTTTCACTTTTTCTTGAAGCGGTTGACCGGTTTAATCTTGATGATCAGGTTGGTCAAACCGGTTTAGGACCGCGATGGACGCTTGAAATTGTTTCACCGGAACGGTTGCTGAGTTTGCTTGAACTGCGTGAAATTTCGTTACGTCAACGTTTTGAGGTATTGATTGGTGAAACGGAACGGACAAAATCTTTGGTTGAGGAATTTTCGTTACTGCCTCCCGAAGAACTTATTCGGAAAACCGAATCGCTTTCATTGACCGGTGAACCGCTCATTGATGTTGATGATGTTGATACTGACGAAAAACGTTTGGAAGAATTAAATAGGAAGAAAAAAACGATGTTGGAAACAATTTCAAAAGAACAAGCGGCAACCGGTTTGTACAATATTTCACGATCATTGCGGGATACTCAAAAGGAGGTTTATGATTTACGAATGATTATTGAGTCATTTACATTGATTCGCCGTGAAATGATCAACAACCGGATTTTCTCGGAAGATGCCGAACAACGGCTTAATCGGGGAATTATTCAACCGATGCAGGAATTAGTTGATGCGGATTTTCCTGAGACGGACCGTGTGATTGGTCAACTGAGTCAAACGTTGGAAATTCGCGATCAACCGCTTCGTAATACGGCGTTGGAACAACAAAAAACAGTTCTCGATCAATTTAGTCTTGTGATAAAAAAAATGACAACTATTCGGGATAATATGGTTTCAATGGAAAGCTTCAATGAAGCGATTGACATTTTACGTGCAATTATTAAGCAACAGCAGCAATTACGTAATGAAACATTGGAAGAAAAAAACAAACGGTTAAAAAAATTGCTTGAATAATTTTTGACTTTTCGTAATTGTTCTTTTATTCCTTGTATACTTCTTGCATTCATCAATTTAATTTTTCAAGTTCATGACTCATGGTAATAATATTGTAACTGTCTATTTTGACATTTTTGTTTTAATTTTTTTTTAACACGAAACACACAAAATGACATGAAACATACGAAAAAATTTTTTGTTGTCATTTTCGTATAATTTTTGTGTCGTTAGTGAAGTTTCGTGTATTTCGTGTTCAAAATAAACAGATACATTTTGACGGGATAGACAGAATGGACAGGATTTTTAAATAAAAGACACAAAAATTCTGTTCTTATAAAACTGAATTTTAATGTGCGATGAGTATATAACTGCCTTTTCTAATTTTTTTATCTTTCTGTATCAGGAATTTTTTTGTATTTTTATGTTACGGTATCGTTTGACCTGTAATTATTTTCATTTGAATATGTTGAAAATTACGGCTAATGTTAATTTTTTGTAATATTTCAGTGGAATTTTTTATTATTTATTTGATTTTAATTGGGCACGAAGTTTTGCAATTTGTTCATCTTTTTCAGCAAGAGCCTTATCTTTTTCATCAAGAGCCTTATTTTTTTCATCAAGAACCTTATCTTTTTCATCAAGAACCTTATCTTTTGTAGCAAGAACCTTATTTTTTTCAGCAAGAGCCTTATTTTTTTCAGCAAGAGCCTTATCTTTTTTAGCAAGAGCTTTATCTTTTTTAGCAAGAGCTTTATCTTTTTTAGCAATGAGTTGTTCTTTTTGGGTAAGATTTTTTTCTGTTCGAGTTAATTTGCGGCGGATTTTTTGCATTTCGGCATTGTTATCACCTTCAACAATCCGGCGTATCGATTCTTCAAATTCCATTGCCTTACGTCCTTCTTCCGAAGTTGCAACATAAGACAATGTTGTTGCCATACGCCGAACTTTGTCATTTTTTATTGGTTGGAGATATTTTTTGCAATGACCATAACCGTCCACAAAATAATCTTGTTCAAAAAGGCTCAGAAGTGCATCCAACTCGGTTTTGATGGAACCGTGAATTCGTTTCGTTTGTACAATAATACAATCATGTGTTAATTGTTCTGCAAAATCTTCTTTCGCATGAATTGGTTTTTTAGTAATCAGATCAATATATTCACGGGCTATTTTAACCGCCGGAGTAGTGATGTGTTCCAGATCAAAGCCGAGAATATAAATCGTAACTATGTGTAACGGAAGATTGGATGCGTCGGAAGGTAAATCAGAACCTGTATTCGGGCGTTTGTAATGTTCGGCAAGATAATCCCGAAAACGCCAAATGTCAAGTGTTTTTCGTCCTTTTTGAACTTCTATTAAAACCTTTTGATATTTACCGTTTGCGGTTTTAATATTGGCAAGAAAATCAAGCCGAAAAAAAGTCATTGCTCCCGGTAATCGTCCTTGTACTGATTCGGAGCCGAGGTATTTATTGGGAGCAGGGTATTCTTGCGGACGAAACTCAATGTTCTTAACTTCCTGATCGAGTAATGTTTCAATAAAAAACTTTGCGTTTTCCGTGTCGTCCATAAGACGCTTGAAAACAACATCGTAAATCGGATTAGCTATGATAATATCAGAGTTCATCGTTCAAGAACAGTTAGAATAGACAAATTTTTGCAAGAAAATAACATCACAATTTTACCTTGTGTTGCGGACAATCTCAATACAATCTCCCACCAATTTGAAGACATTTTCCGCCAAAAATTAAAACAGATGAAATTTTCATTTATTTCATTTTCGCCTTTGTTCTGTTGACCGATTTCTATTTCAAAAAAACCAATACATTTAGGTATTCACAAACGATTACAAAACAGATAAATTTTTCATTTTTAGTTGAGCGGATGGGGAGGGATTCGAACCCCCGGAGCCTTGCGACTCGCCGGTTTTCAAGACCGGTCCCATAGACCACTCGGGCACCCATCCAAAAAATATTCTTTCATTTTGACTTTCAAATGATTAAACG
>JAITIZ010000109.1 GCA_031279215.1 Planctomycetaceae bacterium | reverse complement strand
GAAACAATATTCCCAACACAAACAGAACCAAAGCATAACCTGTCCAGAGAATCGACAAAGTTCCCAACGCAATAATAGAATTTATTGAATCGTTTATTGCTTCCAATGGAACCGGTAACAGAGACGGATAGCGTAAAAAGAATTGGTAACATTCGACTGATAAAACGCCCAGTAATAAAAAAATTCCTGCAATACCCAAAATACCGGCTTCGATTCTGTTGTCCGTCAACTCTTTGTTTTGCCGATACTGAACGCCAACAGCAATCAAAATCAAACTTGAAACAATGATGACCGGACAAAAAGGATTCCAAATAGGTTCTGAAAAAAAACCTCTTGAAAAGAAATCGATAAACATTTTTATTATTATAATAAAAAAGGCGAACAATGATATATTTTGCAGTGCCGAAGAATGGAATACAAAACCAATTTCATATAACAATAATACCCCAAAAATCCAAAGAAGAGTAAGTAAAATTGATGCCCAAGAATAGCATGGAATATAAAGTTTTTGACGAAGTATAAAATATTGTACCAATTCTACGGACAGAAATAAAATCATAAAACCGTAACCGCTCAAGCCTGTCCAGAAATTAGATGGGATATAAGATTGTTTGTTTTCTGCCGCAAGAAATCGATGAGTGATGATTGTGATAAAAATTACAATAAAAATTGCCGTGAAAGAAGGTAACTCGGCCAAGGAAAAGAACGGTAATCGTGTTGAAAGTGGAACAAAATAGTCTGATGTTATGGGGTCAAAAATATCGAACAACAGCCGTAAAACTCCAAGTGTTATAAAAACAAATGCCATAACACGAAACGTTTTATTCTCTTGCCGATGCCCGAAATACCATAATCCGGCAAATACCGTAACCCAACCAAGAGCTTGCCATGCAGCATCAAAATGAAGCGGAATACCAATCGCAATAAATCCCAACGCAATAACTGTTGCGGCTGCCGGTGCTGCTTTCCAGTAAAGCAATAATTTTTGTTCGATATTGGTGTTCCAAGTTCTTGCAAGATGCCGTGAATAGAGTACTGCAAGTAAACTGTACCATGCCGCTCCAATAAATGCAGTAACTCCAAGCCATGAACCAAAAGTTAAATCGTTATGAAGCAATTGCCATATTGTTCCGAAAAAAATGATCGGCGAAAGAATTGCTCGCATGACGTCGTCCCAAGTCGGCAAGGTATGAACACGGGGAACAATAGCAGCAATTGTTGTATCAACAAGATAAACAAGATAAAACATCCCCTGAAAAATCAAAACAGCCCCAAGTTTTTCCAGAGGAATAGAATCAAGTGTATAATAATAACGTAAATACCAAAGCCAAAATTCAATTTGTGTACCCCAAAAAGCAAGAAACCCAATCGGCGACCGCCGTAACAAATTGACGAGAATAACTGTTCCAATATTTAGAATAATCAGATAAGTAAACAATTCCGTATAACTATCTGTGTTTGTTGAAAGAAGGATCGGAACCGCCAGACCGCCAAGAATAGAAATAATACCAAGTAATCTTGACGTGTAACACCACGAAAGTAAAAAAGAACCAAGAATAATCAACGACATAACAACTCCTGCCGTTGAAACAGAAATTAATTTATAAAACGCAAATGAAGCATAACCCGCCTGAAATAAAACAATAATTCCAGTACTGGAAAGCATTTTGGAAAAACGTTGCCAACCATTGTTCCAAAAATATTTTCCCGCCCCAAGAAACACCATTCCAAATACCGCAATACCCAAAACTTTAAGTTCGGGACCAATCCAACCGGATTGAACCGCATGACGAATAAACAACGCCGCCGAAACAATAAATCCCAACACCGCAACCCAACCAAGAAGTTTACGACCAATCCAAAGTTCAACAGATTGCCAAACAATATTACCATCTTTTGAAGGTATTGCCGGATAGATTGTTTCCCATTCTTCATCAGTTTGCGATTTTTTAACTTGCGGTGTTGACTCGGAAATTGGTGTTGATTCTGTAACTGTTGGAGCTGCTGCCGTTGTTGGTATTGCAGCGGTTGGTGAGGGTGTTACGGGGTGCAACGATTCGGGATTCGGTTCCGATAAAACGGGCGGTGTTTCAATTTTTGAAACAAATTTATTGGTAACCGGATTATTTGTAACCGGTTTGAACGGAACCGCTTGTGCCCATTGAATAGCGGTTCTTAACGCAGGATCGTTAATTGTTTCCAGATCATTGGTTGGCGAAAGATATTGTTCGGTAGTTTGTTCTTTTGCTTTTTGAATTGCGGTTAAGATATTTTCTGTTGTTTCAGTTGTTTCTGCTTCTTTGACCTTTTCTGTTGCGCTAAATGGTGCAGCAGCTTTTTTCGTCTGTGAAAACAATTTTTGTTGTAACATAAACTCAAGCCGATCTTTTTGTTCTTTCAATTCATCAATTTGTGAACTTAAGTAGTAACACCAAATAAAAGCAATCGGACCCATCAAAAAAAGACCAATAACGAAAATTATAATTAAAACGTTCATCTTATTTCTTGAAAAATAAATTTTGTATAAACATTCACGCAAAATTACAAAAGGTAAAAAACCGAAAGATTAAGTTACTCAAACCATGAATGAGATTTCCTCGTTAATGTTTTCCTCACAATTACATATCATTACTATTTTGACCGAATTATACCAATTACACTTTAAAATTCGTTTTTAATTTTTTGTAATTTTTTAGATAAAAACGATAAATAAATTTTTGTAATCTATCAGTGGAATTATTGTTTAAGTTTAAAAAGGTCTTCGC
>JAITIZ010000080.1 GCA_031279215.1 Planctomycetaceae bacterium | reverse complement strand
AAAAAAAATTAAATTTTTTGATTTATTATTTTGTAATATATCAGCCGAATTTTCCCAAACGGTATTGTTATTGTTTTAATCAACCTCATTTTAACCTAATTTTTCTTACAAAACAACCTCAGTAGCTAATGATTTTCTCGCACAACCGACCTTATTACCTCATTACAAAAAATAAAACAAATAATAAGGTAATAAGGTTTGTTTTTTGGGAGATTCATGCTACTACTGAGGTTGTTTTGTTCGGAAAAATTAGGTTGAAAATAAGGTTTGTTGAAACAATTAGTTGAAATAATGACAAAACGTTTTTTGCAAATTCGACTGAATAATTACAAAAAATTATACACAGTTTATAAACAACATTCCCGCAAAGGCTTCAAAATCTGTTGCTAAAATAGCAGTGCTTGCGTTTTTATCATATTCAAATGTTATTGTAAGCGGCTTATCGGTTTGATCGCGATGCAACCGAATAAAGATGTCCTGTTCACCTTCGATTCCATGTTGAATTGTTTCGACACGAACATTCGTCGGACGGTCATTGTCGGCAATAGTAACAATCGCTTCAAATATATCTCCCAATTGATAAGATGTTTCGTTTGGAAGAAGAACAATCTGAGCGGTTTGGGTATCTTCAATGATCGAATCATCAAGTACTGTGATAGGAATATCAATATATTCCTGACCAATAGCAAAAGTTACGCTACCAATATTTTTACTAGCATCAGTTCCTGGTAAAAACGCAAAATCAATTCCATTTTGTGCAGAACTCAAAAACGAAGGAAACTGTAACCATAACCCCAATCAGGAAGTGATAACTGTACAATTTCGTTACCTTCTATCAGACCATCAGTATGGGCAATAATCGGAATGTCAACATATTTTTCACCATCTTTAAAGTACGCATAACCATAATCACCCCAATCGTATGAACCGGGGAGTGTCTGAAAATCTTGCGTATGCTGTGCCCAACCAGAATAGGAACAATAAGAATTACGGTAATCTAATTGATAAACAACATCCAGATCGCCTTGAGTATCATCGCGTTCCAAGCGGAAATACCCAACTTGACCATTTTCTGTTGCATCAACTGTCGAATGAAAACCAACTGCCGACAACATTTCACGCGATTCCAACGACTCCAATTGGAGAGAGCGTTTGCGGGCATGGGGGGCTTCCACATTCCGATGTCTAAATAATTCTACAACTCGTTCCAAAAAAGATTTTTTTGACATGGTAATTGTTCCTTGAATGGAAAATGTTTTAGTAGTTAACCGTTCCCCAAAAAAAGAATCTATTGGGTAAATTCTGTACAAACTGATTCAAAAAATCGAGTGTGTTCTTCAAGCACTTCAGGCGAGCCAAAAATTTTATGATGATTGGCTTCAATTTCACGGCTTACGGACAAACGGAATTCCGATTCCGTACCAAGCCGGACTACAAGGTCAATATAATCATTGACCGAAAAACAGGGCAATTGCCCCAATCCCATACGACGATAAATTCCCGTCGCAAAATTTTGTACATGAAGTGAACCGGAAAGTGTTACTTCCGGTATGTTATAGGAAAAAGCGTCAAAAGAAGTTAAACCACCGGAATAAACTGGTGAGTCCAAAATACAGGTCGCCAAAGAAAGAAGACGACAATATTTTTCAAACGAAAAAACAGGATAAAAATGAATTCGTTGATAAATCGTTTCACCTAAATTCTGTTTCAAACGTTCATAAAGTAATTTTCGTCCTTTTTCATCACGACCAATCAGTAACACAAAATGACCATCAGGATCGCGTTCAGCAATCGCCTTGAGGATCGGATCAAAACTCGGATGATATTTTGAGGTACGATGCGGACAAAAATAAATCGCTCCGTTCGCAGGTAAATTGAATTCATCTCTGGACACCGGCGTTGTCGGTTCGGCAAGCCGATTCTGATATGTCGGCATCGCGTTCAGAGTGAATAATCGTTCTATATAATAATCCTGTCCATTTGCCGGCTCCACATACGTTGACGACAAAAAGTAATCAACCGTTGAATTAACAGACGAATGGAATAACGGCTCCACATACGTTGACGACAAAAAGTAATCAACAGCATTAACACCGCTGGTACCATGTGTTCCATAAGAGGTTACTTGAATGGAGCACATCGGGTAAATGGGAAAAAATAACTCCAAGAATCACTACCGACTTTACGGTAATAAATTAAGTTACATTCCGTTTCACGAACACGTTTGACGACTTCTTCAACCCCCCCCCAACGGAACAAAAGTCACTCCATCAGAAGTAATTTGTTCCTGACATTGCTTCTTTCCGGCAATGGCAAGGAAAACAAGAATGATCGTCAAAACCAATTTCCATGAAATTGTTCCTGTAACTAGAAGATCGGTCAGTGGATAGGTATAAAATTCCCGAACAATCCCGCGAGGAATTTTTGGAATACAAATGAGATATTGATAGGTAACCTTTAGGAGAATATTTCCTCATACTGTATTAACTAAAACGAGTCGGCATGAAATCAAGGCAAATAAACACAAAACCAATGCCGGAATATTTTGCGGACGAATACAATACAGAAACAAACGTTTGCCAAGTAAGAGAAACGATAAAAAACAGCGTTCCAATGGATATTGATTCAAATATTCCGCCCATCGACGAAACAAAACCGGTTGCAGAAAAGATCGTTGTGTCAATAAAATTTGTGTCAATAAATTAAGTTGTTTCTGGATAAGAGACAATCGGAGGACGGTCGATGTAATAAATCCTGTAGCGAGAATCCAAAGAGTCAACGAATACCAATTTGCCCAAAATTCCGGTTTCAAACGGAACCAAAGCAGACGTTGTGTTCGCTCGTCGGGAATTATCGATTCGGCGTTCAACAAAACAACAAGAGTGAGCAGGCAAAACAGAACAACTCCAACACAAATAGCAACCGTTTTCAAAATAGAAAATGGTTGCTTGTTATCGTTATTTGTGATATTTTCTTGCTTGATTTTAGTCATCGCTGTTTTTAAGATGATGGAATCCGAATTTATTCTAAAGATAATATTGTAAGAAATTTTGAATCTCGAATCAACTCCCTCCCATATAAACAAAATCGGGCTATCCGGTGGTTTGAAATAACGTCTCAAGCAGTATCTACCGTCCAGTTATTAACAGGTTTTCCCTCTTTGATGGCAATGAACGATTTAACGGAGTGGTCGGGAATAAAAAATTTTTTGAGTTGCAAACTATGATTTAATAAGGAGTTATGGAAGTAAATATCACCGGAATACACGGCAATCGGATAAAAATGAAAAATTTTTTTGGCTACATTACTTGACGGAATTAAATCAGTAAGGTAATATATCGTGTGTTGAGAATGAGTAATCGTTCTGATCAATTTTTTGAGACGGCTTGTTGCCGTTTCGGTTCGTCTATCCAACAGTTCGGGTGACCGGCTGATTGGATTTTGGCATGGTAGATCGGCGATCTGCAACAGGGACAGCTGCTTACTAAGCATCATAAGGAGAAAACAAGACCATCGTTTTTTGAAATCGCTTTAGTGAAATTGTTCTGCGAAATGGCTTTCGTAGAAGTTAGAGTGTTAAAAAACCGTCTTGTAGTCTGTATTCCCCCCCCGT
>JAITIZ010000693.1 GCA_031279215.1 Planctomycetaceae bacterium | reverse complement strand
TGTGACACACACCAACCGTCCACTTCATGCACCGACTCTTGCGTTGCCGAAGTTCCTTCGGTGTGGTCATGACCGTCACCCGCTGTGTGTACATGAGTGCTCCCAGTGGGCGTGTTATCCGCCGACTTGCTGCAACCCCAAAAAATCACACTCAAACCCAACACCACAAACAACATCAATCTTCTCATTTTTACCTCCTTAAAAGGTACACTGTTAAAATAAAAGGCAACACGCCGCCTAATCACGATATTAAATTTTCAGTATCAAATTTAACCTGTAACAAAATCTTGCAACACACAAGATTGGACAATGTTACCCTTTGTTCCCGATTTAATTGCTCAAAATACCAAATACAAATTCATCAACATTATATCACTACGAGATACGAACAATTTCTCTATTCATTATTCATTTGAATCATTATTCACCTTTTTTGTTAATTTTTTCTAATGACTCAAGAAGGTTAGGAAAAACTTCAACTTGATTCCGGTCTAAGTATTATTGCGTAACAGTCTATTTTCTTAACGGCCGCATAATTTAAATCGTCCGCAGATGACGCAGATTTTCGCAGATTATTTTAAAAAGTTTTTTGAAAATAATTTTTTGTATTTTTTGTATTTTTTGTATTTTTTGTTTATTCTTCCTTTGTTTGTTTGGTTATTTCGTACTCTCAAAAAATAATCCTTGAAAATCCACAAAGATCGAATCTCTGCGAAAATCGCTGGACGAAAATCGCTGGACGAAAATCTGCGTAAATCTGCGTAATCTGCGGACCAAAATAGACAATGACATTATTGCCTCTTCGGGTTGACTATTGAATAGTTACAAAAAATTAGTTATTAAAAGTTCCCTATTGTAATTGTTGTTTTTTTGTTTTGTAGGTGTTTGTTGCCAATCGTTCGCGGGCTTCTAATAAAAGGGCATGCAATTTCTTTTCTAATTCTTTTTTGGGCGGTAATTCAGTCAAATATTCCGCAACCATAATTCCGTCTTTGTGCATCTCAAGTAACTCAATTTGTTCACGACTTTCACCGGCACAGAGAATTAAACCAATCGGTGAATTTTCACCTTCCGCTTTTTCATAGCGGTCAAGGTATTTGAGATACAATTCCATTTGTCCCTTATATTTCGCATCAAACTTGCCTAGTTTTAATTCGATAGCAACAAGCCGTTTAATTTTCCGATGATAAAAAAGTAAATCCAGATAAAAATCCTCACCATCAAGAATTATTCGTTTTTGTCTTTCAAGAAACGCAAAACCATTACCAAGTTCCAGAATAAACTCCTCCAATTCACGCAAAATTGCTTCTTCAATGTCCTTTTCAAGATAGGTATTTTTCAGACCAAGAAAGTCCAATACATAAGGATCTTTAAAAATATTCGGCGGAATAATAGAATTAACTCCAATTTGAATATTGGCTAATTCCGTTCGCTCATACGTTTTCGTGGCAATTTGTCTTTGTAATTCCCTTTTGGTTAGTTTGCTGTCAAAAGCTAATTGGGCATAAAACAATCTTGCTTCTGATGTTTTGACAGAAAGCAGTTCAATAAAATGTGTCCATGTCAATTGTGTCACCAGCGGTGACACAATTTCAATTTCGGGAAAAAGTTCCGCAAACTGCATCATTCGGCGAATATTACGAACTTCATAACTTCGCCCGTATTGTTCCGTTAATTGTGACGCTAGTGATGCCACAATTTGTTTGCCGTATTCCGCTCGTTTGTTTTTCAAAATATCATCATTGATACGTTTTCCAATATACCAGTACAACATCGTTAACGTACTATTGGCGTAAATCTGAACTCTTGCTTTACTCTGCTCAATGAGTAAAGTAATTTCACTGAATAAATCTTTAGATAAAGATAAATCTGTCGATGCCGTTTTCTTTTTCACTGGGTTTCTCCATACTTTTGTATCATTTTGTAATTGCGGTTAATAAAAAATTATTAAACTATTGGCAATTTTAATGCGTCCATGTCAATTGTGTCACCAGCGGTGACACAATTTGTTTACCATATTTTATATTTTATTCTTATTACTTTATTTTTTTTAATTTATTTTTTTGAATTTATTTTTTGAAATTTATTTTTTGAAATTTATTTTTTGAATTTATTTTTTGAATTTATTTTTTGAAATTTATTTTTTGAAATTGAACACCATATACAATACACGTAGTACAAGTAATGACATAATCATTGCGCCGATGACACCTCCGATGACGACGGTGGCGAGTGGTCGTTGGACTTCGGCACCGATTCCTGTACTGAGAGCCATTGGCAGGAATCCGAGACTGGCAACCAAGGTTGTCATCAACACCGGTCGTAAACGGGTTATTGCTGCTTTTGTAACAGCCTCTTCCAATCCGAAACCTTTTTGCAAGAGTTGCCGAATATACGAAACGAGAATCATATCGTCCAGCACGGCAACTCCCGACATCGCAATAAATCCGACCGCTGCTGAGATTGAAAACGGCATGTCCCGAATCCATAACGCCACAATTCCGCCAACCCAGGCAAACGGAATTCCCGTAAACACGCGTAACGTATCAACCCAATTCCAGTACGTTAAATACAATAATCCGAAAATCAAAAAAAGCATGATCGGGACAACAATCATTAACCGTAACTTTGCACGTTCAAATTGTTCAAATTGTCCGCCGTACTCAACACGATAACGCGGTGTCGGCATTGTTACCTGTGCGGCGATTTTCTGTTTCGCTTCACTAACAAAACTCCCAAGATCACGTCCGCGAACATTAGCCTGAATCGTAATTCGCCGAACACTCCATTCACGTGAAATTGTTGACGGTCCTTCCACCACCTCGACATTCGCAAGCCGTCCCAAAGGAATTTGTGCTCCGTTTGGCGTTAACACCGGTATCTCCGACACTGATTTCGGATCATCCTGATATTTGTCCAGTAATCGAATCACAAGCGGAAATCGTAACTCACCCTCGAAAACTTCGCCAACCGTATAACCGCCGATTGATTCCACTAACTCCAAAACTTCCTGCGCCGGTATTCCATAAAATGCGAGTTGTTCCTGATTTACTGTTATTTGTAACATTGGTTGACCGGTAATTTGTTCCACAGAAACATCAGCCGCACCTTGAATCGAATTAAGTATTGTTTCGATTTCTCCGGCTTTCGTAACTAATAAATCGAAATCGTCGCCAAAAAGTTTCACCGCTAAATCGGCACGAATACCCGATGCAAGTTCATTAATTCGCATTGCTATCGGTTGCGAAAATCCTAAACGTTGTCCGGGTAAATCGCGCAACGTTAATTCGATTGCTGTTGTCAATTCCGCTTGCGTTTTTGCTCGTGTCCATTGCGCACGCGGTTTCAACGAGATAAAAATATCCGTCAATTCCGTCCCCATAGGATCCGTACTGATTTCTGCTGTCCCGATTCGACTCCAGACATTCTCTATCTCATCAGGAAAATATTGCAACAAAACTTTTTCCATTTCCGTATTGTAACGAACCGACTCCTCAATATCCGTTCCCGCAGGTCGGACAACTCCGACAACAATGGCGCCTTCCGACAGTTGCGGTATAAACTCCGAACCAAGATGAGGAGCAATCATTCCGAATGCAACAATTAATATGCAAATCGCCAATCCGAGAATAACCGCTTTGTGTCGTAACGAAAATTTGAGAACCGGTAAATAAAGCCATTTGAACAGACGCATTAGTATTGGTTCATGTTCGGAAATTTTTCGCGGCAAAAAAATACTTGCCAGAACCGGCATTAACGTTAACGATAAAATCATCGAACTCAGTAACGCAAAAATGACCGTCAACGCCATCGGACGAAACATTTTACCCTCAACTCCTTCGAGAGTCAGAATCGGCAAATACACAATCATAATGATTAACTCTCCGAACATAGTCGGTTTCCGAACTTCCACTGCGGCGTCACGAATAATCTCAAGCCGTGATTTATTGTTGCTGGAACTATCGCTAAGTTTTCGCGTACAATTTTCAATCATCACCACCGAACTATCAACAACTAATCCAAAATCAATAGCACCTAAACTTAATAAACTTGCAGCAATCCCAAATTTGTACATTCCAGTAAAAGCAAAAAGCAGCGACAACGGAATCACCATTGCAACAATAAATGCCGCACGGATATTGCCGAGAAACGCAAACAAAACAGCAACCACCAACAATCCGCCTTCGAAAAGATTTTTCCATACAGTATCGATAACAAAGTTGACTAATTCGGTGCGGTCGTAAACGGTTTTGAGTTGGACATTCGGCGGCAAGGTGGGTTCGAGTGATTTCAATTTTTCTTTCATTGCGGTTGTAACACGATGGCTGTTGGAACCCATGAGCATAAAACCGAGTCCCATGACGACTTCACCTTGACCGTTTGCCGTAACAGCACCGCGTCGAATTTCGTGACCAATCACAATATCGCCAATATCTGAAACCAAAATCGGAACACCATCTTCGGCGGAAATAACAATTTGTCTTATTTGTTCGATAGTTGTAGTGCGTCCGATTCCTTGTACGAAAAGTGAACCTCCGCCGCCTGGGCGGCTGATATTTCCTCCGCCGCTGTTCAGATTATTTCTCTGTACGGATTCGATGACCTGATCAAAAGTCAGACCATGTTTCGATAATTTATCGGGATCAAGCCGAATTTGGAATTGACGTTTAAAACCGCCCCACGTGTTAATTTCAGCGGTTCCGGGAATATATTTCATCACCGGTTTGATTTGCCAATCGTGAATAGTCCGTAATTCTGTTTCATTGATGCCTTGACCGATCACGATGTAATTTAAAACTTCACCGAGTCCTGTTGCGACAGGACCCATTTGGGGTTGTGCTATTCCGTTGGGTAATTCAACAGTGCTAAGCCGTTCATTAATTAGTTGACGTGCAAAGTAAATATCGATACTGTCGTCAAAGACAACTGCAACCTGAGAAAAACCAAATTTTGAAACGCTTCGCATTTCCAAAAGTCCGGGCAAACCGCTGATGGATTGTTCGACCGGAAACGTAATTTGTTTTTCAATCTCTTCAGGTCCAAGTGCGGGCGCAACAGTATTGATTTGTACCTGCACTGGAGTTGTATCTGGAAAAGCGTCAATATCAAGATGTTGCAGAGAATACAACCCCACAACACAAAATAATAACACCCCCAAAATAACAACAAAACGATAACGTAATGAAAAATCAATGACTTTATTCAGTATGTCCATAATTTTAATTTAATGTTAATGAGGAATAGTAATGTTTTTTTGAAATACGAAATACTCGAAAAAATAAAATAAACGAAATTTTTGTAATATATCAGTGGAATTTTTGTTTTTTATATTAGCCCCGATAGGGGCGTCAGTATGTTTTACTGAATCGCCCGCCCCAACGGGGTGGGGTTAAGTTCCCCCTCCCACCCCAACGCCCTGAAAGGGCAACGGGAAGACGATTAAATAACGAACCGTTTAAAATTTCCTATCGCCCTTTCAGGGCTTGTTAATTAGGGGTGATTGGTTACCCACCCCGCAGGGGCGGGCTATAATACTAACGCCCCTATCGGGGCTAATATAAAAAACAAAATTCTACTGATATATTACTGAAAATATTTATTTTATATTTTATCTGCTAATAACGTAACTTTGAAAATGTTTACCATTTCGTTTCAAAATTGTAAACGCCGGAACCTAATTGTATTTCGATGGTGTTGATTTTATTGTGAGAATTTGTTGTAACATTGAGGAC
>JAITIZ010000652.1 GCA_031279215.1 Planctomycetaceae bacterium | reverse complement strand
TTTGCCGTGTTTGTTGATGAAGCAATAACGTATCAATA
Source organism: Planctomycetaceae bacterium (assembly GCA_031279215.1). Taxonomy (GTDB): domain Bacteria; phylum Planctomycetota; class Planctomycetia; order Pirellulales; family Thermoguttaceae; genus WRKP01. Next base: position 4,478 of record JAITIZ010000652.1, on the reverse strand, counting down.
TTTTTTATTTCCCATTGATCGGGATAAAGTTTATGAAGTGTGATTGCTAAAAGGACACCAAACCGAACCGGTTGGAACGATTCGGGATTATTCACACAAAAACGAATACCGTTACATTCAATTTTTTCAAACTTATTCGTTGCCGGAGTAAAACTGCATGATTCAAATTGAATTCCCGATGTTTTCCATTTTTTTAATTCCATAACGAGTTCATTGCCGTCAATATACGGTGCTCCGATTATTTCGAACGGAGTGTCTGTTCCGCGTCCAACGGAAAGGTTGGTAAATTCGAGCAACCCGATTCCGGGATAAAGATAGGCTGCCGTGAGTGACCGCATATTCGGCGAGGGATTGATCCAAGTCAACGATGTTGCCGCAAAATCGTCGTTTCGTGTCCAACCATAACACGGAACAATGTGAAGATCAAGTTCAAGTCGTCGCCGATCATTTATCATGAGAGCCAGTTCACCAACCGTCATACCATGCCGCACCGGAAGACGAAAACAAGCAGTAAATCGTTCATTACCCGAATCAAACATTGGTCCTTCAACAATATCACCGCGAATCGGATTCGGACGATCAAGTACAACAAAAGGAATTTTCCGTATTGCTGCTGCTTCCATACCACCGAGCATTGTACTGATATAAGTGTAAAACCGTGTTCCAATATCCTGAATATCGAAAACAAGAATATCAATATCCGACAACATCTCCGGTGTTGGACGGCGAACATTTCCATAGAGACTATAAATTGTTACACCTGTTGTCGGGTCTTGGGAATTGCCAATATTTTCCTGATCGAGTGTTCCTGTAAGACCATGTTCCGGTGTAAAAATAGCTTTCAAATTCACCTCCGACGCTTCATGGAACAATTTCGTTGCGGAAATTTTGTTGCGTGATATTCCGGTATGATTGGTAATCAATCCAACCCGTTTTCCGCGTAAAACGGCAAACCGGTCTTTCCAAAGAAGATCAATTCCGGGAAGTACATTTTTCGTTTTTGTCCCAATATTTTGCGGAACAAGTTGCTGATAATGTTCAACAATTTTTCGTACAGAATCAATACGTTCATTCTGTAACGGTAAATCGGAAATGGCGTCCACGGCGATTGTTCCGATTTCTCCGGCAAGAGTATTGACCGAACCTTTACCGTCGGGATGTACACGGTTGCTTAGGAAGATTACAAACAAATCAAGAGCAGGATCAATCCAAAGTGAAGTTCCGGTAAAACCGCCATGCCCGAATGCTGACGGCGACATTGTTTTACCGCGATTACCGGAATAACCGGTTTGCATATCCCAACCGAGACAACGATAACCTCCTGAAATTGTATTAGCAGTTGTCATTAATTGTACGGTTTCCGGTTGTAACACTCTGGGGTGTCCTTTTATTTCTCCCTGATTGAGTAACATTGTTGCAAAAAGAGCAAGGTCTGCGGCGGTTGAAAACAATCCGGCATGTCCGGCAACACCGCCAAGCCGAAAAGCACGTGGGTCGTGAACTTGCCCCAATTCACGATCTTGAGTAGGAGCAGCCCTTTTCGACAAATCGGTATTCGGTACAAAACAAGTTTCCGCCATACCTAGAGGTTCAAAAATATGTTTACGTGAAAATTCATCAAGTTTAAACCCGGAAACACGTTCTGTCAAAATTCCAAGTAATTGAAACGAGACATCGGAGTAACGAAAATCAGTTCCCGGTTTTTTGACTGGATTTAAAGCAAGCAAACGTTCTGTTGCTTTTTCGACACCGTCCTGATAATCCGAAAGATCGTTATCGGGAATAAAGCCGGCGGTATGAAGAAGAAGTTGGCGGATGGTGATGGTTTGTTTTTCGGGAGTTTTAAATTCGGTGAGATATTCAGCAACAGGGGAATCGAGTTTCAATTTTCCTTGTTCGATGAGAATCATAATACTTGTTGCGGTTGCGATGGGTTTTGTCAGCGAGGCGAGATCGAAGAGTGTGTCGGAAGTCATGGGAATCGGCGGCAATTCCTTCGGAACAACTTTTTTATTACCATAAGCCTTCAAAAAAGCGATTCCGTTATTTCGACCAATACAGACAACACAACCGTGCATTTTTTGTGCGGAAATTGCTTTTCCGACAACAGAATCAATCTGTTGCAAGATAACCGGATTGAATCCCGCCGATTCCGTTTCAACTGAAGAAGGTGAAATTCCAAAAACAAAAACCGCCAGAGAAAACAAAAATAAAAAAACAAAAAATATTGAAATACAATTTTTCATAACATTCTTATCTTAAATAGCGTGTGAAAATAAATTACTCAATAGTACAAAAATTAACGGGAATCTCATCTATAAAAAATGCTGATTATTTCACATTTTTGGGGTGTTAGTAAATCAGTAATATTTTAACAGATTTTTATTTTACCACCAAGATCGCAAAAATAACACCGAAATGTTACTCTTTCAATTTTTAAATAGACAGTTACGTAAAATCACCTCTAAATTTTATACGCATCACACTTTAAAACTCGGTTTTCGTTTCACAATATATGTTCACTAAAATTGCTCCGAAGAGACAATCAGCAATATCAGTTATCCGCTTTCAATAGTGCTGTACTTTTTTTGACTTTATATCGTTTTCACTCGGTTTGTAATCAGATATGATGTCATAGTTAAATATATTTTTCTTTTCAGATGTAACATTAAATTCAACTTTACTTTTTTCTGTTGTGAATTCCTCCGGTAAAACATTAACCAGAACACGTTGTGTTCTGTCAACATCAGTTTCTGTTTCTTCTACAGGTTTCATTGTTTTTTTCCAGTAGGATTTTCGCAATATAAAGCGGACACGGTATTTTCCGTGTTTAAGACCACTTTGTCCTGTCATTAGAAAAGTTCCATCTTTTTTCGTTAAGGCGGAACCTCCAGATTGACTGTTGTTACTGTCCAACGGATCAAACGCCAACATTAGTGATGTTGGTTGACCATTGTAGGTAATTTTACCTGTAATTTCTTCAAAGCCGTAAGGATTACCTTGTTTACAACTGCTGAACAATAGAGCAACGAAAATAGTGAGTAATAAAAATAAATGGTTCGATTTCATGAGTAGATCGTAGGGAACTGTATAAAAATAAGTTCCAAAATTTAATATTGTTTTGTTTAAAAAAATAAAGTAACAATGAGGTTTTGGGTGAAGCGAATACAACATATTCATGACCTATTCGGCTGAATAGACAATTTTTTTGACAGGATGTACATAATTTATACAGGATTTTATTTGATTCTTATCCTATAAAATTTTGTAAATCCTGCCAAAAATAGTTTTTTAGAAGTTTCCTAAACATTTAGATAACATCAATAGGAAACACTTTCTCCGTCCATTGAGCTTCCGAGACAACGCCAGACAGATCGGTTGATTGTGTTACTGAAAAACCGGACACTTCCGTCACCGAACGCTGCATTAATACCACCGGTGTGAAAGGAGCGTGCGGAGAAACGCCCGTATTCAGGCGTGTAAGCCATTGATCCAACACAACCGCAACCTTTCGGGTCTGCTTGGTCGGCATAAGCTCCAGGATTATTTTAATAAGCAGCGTTGAATCCCACTTCGTAACAATCTGTATAGGTTGTTTCGTCGAATTCTCTTGAATTGGGCTCGTAATAGGTACTGAAAAACGAGTTACAATAACGGTACGGAGCACCGCGTCCATCACGCCAGTAACTTGCATTAACAACCGGAGTTGCAACTTGTAGTGTTTCGGAAAATGCCAATGTGTTTGACAATCCGTCGGTTGCTAATGCCATCGGAACACCTAATAAATCGTTACTGTCATACATTCCTGACTCATAAGATGATTTTTGAATACCGAATAAAGCACCGGCCGGTTCAACAATATCAACACCATTATCTTGATAGGAAAATTGTGGAATCCAGCCATAAGTTTTATTCGCACCTTCTACCACTTTTGAACCAAAATAAGCAGTATCGGGATAAGATGCTTGATCAAGTAAACATGCCGCTGTTCGTCCGCAACAAGCGAGATAATTCTGTTTGAAAAATGCATGGGCATCGTTTCCTTGACCGACATCACTGCCTCCGCTCGTTGACCAAACATCTTTAGGACTACTTGGACACTGTGTACAAGAAATTCTACTGTTCGAATGCCAATAAACTTGGGCATTGACCGGATTAGAGTATCTGCCGGCTTGACTGTCCCCCACATCACTTTTAATGGACATCGAAGAATATCTCGCTTGTTCTTCGATGAAGGGCAAAATGAACGAGACCCAAGTTAGAAAGTTGTTACCGCGTTCACCCGCCGGAAATGTTCCATTGTGAACATCAGCATGGTTGTGGCAACCGAGTGCTAGTTGTTTGATGTTGTTTGTGCATTGCATTCGTCTTGCTGCCTCGCGTGCTGCCTGAACCGCCGGTAAAAGAAGAGCAATTAACACACTGATAATTGCAATCACCACAAGAAGTTCGACGAGGGTAAAACCCAAAATAGTAGT
>JAITIZ010000538.1 GCA_031279215.1 Planctomycetaceae bacterium | reverse complement strand
TGTCATTTTGTGTGTTTCGTGTTAAAAAAATTAAAACAAAAATTCCACTGATAGATTACGAGTTATTTAATTTTCGTTTTGTTTTTTTGTTCGGAGGGACTTTCTTTTCGTTCTTGTTTCATTTTTTTAGTTGCATCAAGACCGCGGCGTTCATTTTCCTCCATTTCTTGAAGTGTTACTTTCGTATCAAGCGAATGCCGTTTAATTTTTGTGCGCAATTCCTCCTGATTAACATCTTTGATTTTTTTAAGTACAAAATCGTCGTAATCAACCGAACCGGCAGTAAGATAAGCAAAAAGCATTACCCGTCCGAATTTCGGTGAATATTTTGTGTGGCGCGGTGTAAATTCCTGTGAATGTTGAATCCATTCATTCGGATGATCCATGTCCCAATGGTTTTGCTGACTTCGGTACACTTCACGCGTTTGTTGACCGAGTTTATCGGTAAATCCTTCTTTCAATGCTTCGGCAGTTGGTTTGAAGGTGGTGTCTATTGTGTCGTAACACTTAATAAACACAATCGCCTTAACTCCTTTTGATTTTCGGATACGATAATCAATTCGGTAGGTTGCTGTTTCCTCAATCGGAAATGGTTTACTGTAATACATCAGCCCAAAAGTTTCCGCAATTCCAGAATCAAATTGCGTGTGCAAAAAATGATTTCCCGGTTTATCGGGGTCTTCAACACGTTTAACCAGACGTCCTATCGGTTCACGGTGTTGAGCGCAACGGCTTTCCCAACCGTCAGGAATTTTGTTGGAAACTTTTTCAAAATCACCGCCTTCCATGAGGTTGGGATTTTTTGCCCAATTCGTTTCCATTTCTGCTTTTTCAATAGCAGTCCGAGCCTGTTTATTGTAAAGTTTTTCAATAGCCGCCCGAACATAAATTCCTGTAACTTCTGCAATTGCCTCTGTTCGTACTTGATTGACTTCGTAAATGATTTTCGGAGGATCAACCGAAAAATCAACCGCCTTGAGCCAAAAATCGTAAATCTCCATTATCTCTTTATCAACCCGTTCAATTTTACCCCAAATTCCAATATCGGCATTGAATATTTTGGTAACATATTCTTTCATTTTCTCAAGCGGTGTATCGGGATTGGGTTTAATTTTGTACGTTTCGCAGATATTCCGTACATCAATCATTGATTCGGGGATGATAAAACCTTTTTCCCGATTTAATTTCATCCAAAACATATTGCCCATAATTCCGCCGTAATCCGTTGGTAATTCTGCATCCCAAAGCGATTCAAAGTCAAACATCACAACCCGTTTTTGTCCCGCATATTTTTCTTTTTCATCCTTAACTTTCACCTGAATATCACCGCGAGCGTTATCTCCATCTTCGGCTTCGGTAATCACCTCGTTATCGGCAAGTTCAAGATCAGAATTGGGTTGTGTTAATTGAAGTGCCGAAAGTATGGGAGATTGTGAAATGGGATTTTGCAATACAGAAGTTTGCGGAGTCTGAGGTTCACGCTGTTTGGGCGTACTCATTTCTTCGGATTCCGGCAGCGAACCTTTAATGTTACTCAAATCTTCGCCGTTATTTTTAGCGAATTTTTGATCTTCGGCGGAAAGTTTTTCAAGCGGAATTGTTTTACCGGTTCCTTCCGGTGTCATAATACAAACTTCTCCGTCCATTAACGAGATAAATTCTCCTTTGGTAAGAACTTTTCCCGAAACATCTTTCCATTCCCGTTGCGCCGGATCCGCCGCAACCGCAAAACCACAAAACTGTAACAAAATAAACAGCAATAATAATCGAAACATGTTGGTATTCTCCTCATTAGAATTGATTAAACGTAAAATGATGAATGCAAAAAGTAGTAATCCGCCTGTAACACTCTCCACTCTCCCTCTCCACTCTCAATAATCTCGCCCCGTGCGGGGCTTTGACAAAGGCGAGGAGGTTCTGAACCGTAGGTTGCGCTTCGCTTAACCTACGGTTATACACATCTCGTCCCTGCGGGACTAAGAAAACATAAGAGATTAAGGAAATACTGCGAAAATAGAACCAAAAAAATTATTCCGCTGATATATTACAAAAAGTATAGCATAACAAATTTAACCCCAAAAGACCATTTTGGGGCAATTTTGAGTATAATTACCTGAATTTTACACATTGGACATATTGAAGATTGGCATCATCAAAGCCAAAACGAGAAAAAGAACAACAATACCGAGAATGATGAGCATGAGCGGTTCGATGAACCGGACAGCAAGATCAAGAGAACGCCAGTTCCTTTTTTCCAATGAACCGGAGATGTCAATGAGTATGGAATCAAGCGTATTCGATTCTTCCGCAACAGAAATCATTTCGACAATAGAACGAGGAAAACAACCTGATTCGGCAAGAGGTTCAGCGAGTCGTGAGCCGCCGCTGATATTTTCGGAAGCCCGTTGAATGGCGTCGGACAAGATTCGGTTACCGGTTGCATCTCCTGAGATATCGAGCGATTTGACAATAGGAACTCCGTTTTTCAGAAGTGTTCCGAGAACACGACAAAATCGGGCAACCGCAAATCCTTCGTAAACCCGTCCGGCTATAGGTATTCGCAGTTTGAGACGGTCAATAAATCGGCGGCCGTTTTCTGTTCGGCTCCAAAAACGGTACCAGATAAAACCCAGACCCAAAACCGGAACCGCAACAATCAGAAAAATTTTGGTCTGAGCCGAAATAAAAAGAAGCCATTCCGTAATTTGCGGTAATTCACCCCGTTTACGAAGGTCTTCAAAAAGAAGTTGAAAATTGGGAACGATAAACACAAGAATGGCACTGACCACTGTAATTAGAAAAGCAGATAATAAAACCGGATAAATAAGTGCTCCAATAATTCGGCTTTTCAAATCGTCTTGAGTTTCCGTATATTCAGCGACGTGGTTTAGGGATTCTTCGAGAAATCCGCCTTCGCTGCCGGCACGAATCATTTGAATTCCCATTTCACCAAAAACTATTTGGTATCGGGTCATTGCTTCCGCTAGAGTTTCTCCGGCTTCAACTCGCCGATAAATATTATCCAGAACGAATTTTAAATTGGTATTAGAAGTTTGGTCGTGCAGTATTTTCAATGACCGTAGCAACGGAACACCGCCACGTAACAAATCTGCGAGTTGCGAGTAAAACGATGCCAATTGTTGACCGCTCACACGTCGAACTTTTCCGGTAACAGTTTGTTTCAGAACCGGCGTCATTTCCAACGGAAACAATCCGCCGACGGAAAGTGTTGCGGCAGCTTCTGATTCGGTTGCAGCATCAATTGTGCCTTCAATTTTGGTTCCAAACTCATTTCGGGCTGTATAACGGTATTCCGGCATTATTGTAATAAAAAAAATGAATTAGTAACATCCAGTACAAACAACCCCCTAATTATCCACAATCACTCTTTTGTTGTCAATGACAAACAACCCTTAATCAATATAGAAATTTAGTAATATATCAGTGGAATTTTTGTTTTCGAGTCAAAAAATTGTTTACCAATTCGCCCCGTAGGGGCAATCAGCAATAGTATAGGGCAACGCCCTACGCTAATGCTGGTTGCCCTTTCAGGGCGATTTTAATGAATACATTTTTATCAAGGGGTGGAGAACACTATTCACGCTTCGCCTTAAACGTGACAACACATTTCGATGTTGTCCAAGAACAAGTCCAGGATTTTCGAACCGTCTAAATATGATGACATGC
>JAITIZ010000517.1 GCA_031279215.1 Planctomycetaceae bacterium | reverse complement strand
GGTGAACATCATGTATTACCCGCGCAAAAATGCGTTTACGTTGGTGGAACTTTTGGTGGTGATTGCGATTATCGGCGTGTTAATCGCTCTGCTCCTTCCCGCTGTTCAAGCAGCAAGAGAAGCCGCAAGACGTATGCAATGTAGTAACAATTTCAAACAATTCGGAATCGCATTACACAATTATCACAGTGTATTTGATGTTTTTCCGGGAACTGGAACCGGATTTTCTGTTCAAGCAAAACTACTTCCGTATGTAGAACAGGTAAGTTTACACGACTTAATTGATTACAAAATTTCCGCTATGGGAGGTGCCGCCGGATCAATGTACGTTAATTCGGATCACTATCCGGCTGTCGGAGCCAAAATTGCAATGTTTAATTGTCCGAGCGATGGAGAAAATAATATCTTCGAGAATGCGCTTGCTAATACTGATCCACCAACACCATTTACCGGCGGAAATTACATGGTTTGTATTGGTTCCGGTCCCAATCAAACTTATGCAATTCAATCAAAAACCGACGGTTTATTTTATTTCAATTCACAAACCGGTTTCAGAGATATTACAGACGGTAGCAGCAATACATTGGCAATGGCGGAATCGCTTTTAGGGAATCATCTCAACTCCTCTGATTTACAGGACAGTAAACGTCAAATCGGTGTGACAACGGCATTGACCGCCGGAGGTCCCGGCGGCGGAGGAAGTTTTGGTTTTCCCCAACTCGCCGGTTTTACTGGCGGAACAAGTCAACCCAACTGGGATACTGTTTTAGCGGGATGTACCAGCTGGCAAGGTGATCGGGCGTGTACATGGTTTATTGGACGAAGCCGGTTTACTTCATTCAATACTTATCTTCCTCCCAACTCCCGATATCCTGATTTTGTACCTTCTTCAGGGGGACAATCACAACTCGGACTCCATTTTGCACGAAGTAATCATTCGGAAGGAATCAATATTCTTCGTGCAGATGGAAGTGTCCAATTTTTGAACGATACAATAAATCTCATTCTCTTTCAAGCAATGGCAACTATTGATAGAGGAGATAATATTTCTAATTAAATGACCTTTCTGTTTCTTACTTTTATAAACCATTTTTTTCTAACTAAACTAACAATGAAAACAACAACAACAACAAAAATTTGGGGATTATTTTTAATAGTTTCACTATTTTCCGGTTTAGCATTACTCAATGCTGCTGAAAACGAAAAAAACATATTAACACCGGAAATAGTGGCAAAAGCCAAAGAATTACATGGGCATACTTGTCCTGGTTTATGTATAGGATTTCGTGTTGCCGAATGGGTTGCGCGAGAATTTGAAACTGATAAACCGGAAAACAAACTTATTGCCGTTTCTGAAATTGCTATGTGTGGTGTTGATGCATTTCAAATAGTACTGGATTGTACCGCCGGAAAAGGAAATATGATCACTAAAAATAGTTACGGTAAACATGCTTTCAATTTTTATCGTTCGCGTGACGGTAAAAAAGTCCGGTTACTCTGGAAGATGAAGGAAACACCGGAGTTTCAAAAAAAGATGCAAGCCATCAATTCCGATGACCCCAAAGCAAGAAATATCGCAATGCAGGAATATATCATGTCGGCTCCGTTTGATGATCTTTTTGTAGTGATGGAACCTCTTGAAGAAATGCCTGATATTAAACGAACAAAAAAAGATATTCCTTGTTCTTCCTGTGGCGAAGGAGTCGAGACATTGTTAATCAAAGAAAAAGACGGAAAGAAAATTTGTGTTCCCTGTCTTTTGAAGCAACAATCTGCTCAAAATAATAGTTCTCTTTAATTTTCATCCAAAAAATTTCAATGATGTTATTCCGATCTTGGTTTTGGGGAGCGTTGTTTTTTTTACTGATTTGTTTTACTGGTTGTATGTGGCAATCACGTCCTGCAAAACCAGTTGAACCGATTCGGACATTGGCACAACTGAATGAATATCGTCGAAATGGTTTTGTTCCAGAAAAGATTGACCGTATTTTTTGTAGTGGTGGAACGCTTCGTCTTGTGGTTTATTTGGAAGGTGCCGATAAAGTGGTTGCGGTTGATACGCATGAGCATCAAGAACTGGGACAGAGTTATAAAAAAGCATATTTGGCTGCTCATCCTGAATTTTATAACATGCCAATCGGCGGTGAAAAAAGAGGAAGAGATAATCCTGAAATTCTTTTGAATCTTAAAAATCCACCGCAACTTATTATTAAAGCGGATAGTGGTGGTTATGATCCTACGGAACTGACCCGACGAACCGGTATTCCTGTATTACTAATTCCGTTACGAAGTATTACGGCGGTTCATCGTGAAGAGTTTGATATTGGACTTCGGCTTGTTGGTGCGGCTCTTGGTAAAAGTGAACGTGCGGAAGCGGTTCTCGAATTTTTTGACCGTGAAATGTCGGATATTAAATTGCGAACCCAAAAAGATGAAACGTCTGGTCGTTCCAAACCGTTGGCGTATGTTGGTGGTGTTTCGTATAATGGTTCTCATGCATTTCATTCTACCGAAGCCGGTTATCCTCCGTTTGTAATTGCCGATGTCAACTGTCCGGTTAAAGAGAATGAATCAATCATCGGTAAACAACAAATAGTCATTGCCAAAGAAAAAATCCTTGAATGGGATCCCGATATTTTGTTTCTTGATCTTGGAACGCTTTATCTTGGTGAGGCAAGCGGTTTAGCCGAACTTCGAACTGATTCTGCATATCGTTCACTTAAAGCAGTTAAAGCCGGTGATGTTTATTCTTTACTACCGAACAATTTTTATTTCGAAAATCATGACGCCGTATTGATTAACGCTTGGTTTGTCGGTAAAACGCTTTATCCTGAACAATTTACGGATATTGATCCGAAAAAGAAAGCCGATGAAATTTTTACATTCCTTGTCGGTAAACCTGTCTTCGAACAACTTAACGCCGAACTGGATCATCTCGCACTGGAAAAATTAGAGTTGTCAAAATAAAAAACTTTCCAGCAACATTATATATTTCATAAAACAAAAAATGTAGTACTTTACGATCTCGAAAAACATTTATTTTAAACAAACAATAAAAATGGTGATATATCAGTGGAATTTTTGTGTGAACCACCGAAAAAGCAATAATTCAAAGGTAGACGCAATATTTCGCCGAAACATCATGTCGGCGTACTTGCCGACTTGCCCCTGTTGACGGACGGAAAT
>JAITIZ010000408.1 GCA_031279215.1 Planctomycetaceae bacterium | reverse complement strand
ACCGCCGCAACGGCTGCTCGTGCTAATCCTGTCCCGATATTAGCTGCAACATCGTACACTGTAACGCATTGAGTAAATTCTTTTTCAGACCCGTCTGGCAACACAACTTTAATCATTTTCAATTTCTCCTATATAATTATTTTGTAGTAACTATGGTAATATAATTCGTACGGCGGCAATACCAATAAATCAAAAATAACACCACCTGTTTAATTAAATGTGGTTATGTAAAACACAAAACGAAATACCTTACCCATCACGATAGACGAAAACAAGAAAGTGTAAAGTATAACAAGATCATTCGGGTTATCAAGAATCAAGGTTCAGATAAACAAGCAAAATACAAATTAAAATTATGGTAATATATTCAGTGGAATTTTTGTTTTTCAACTTTTTTTGAGTTATGAACTTGAAAATGAGATTGGTGAAAAATGAACCTGAAGCCTTTGGAAATTATACTCCTAACACTTTAATCCTAACACTTTAATCCTAACACTTTCAATTTTGGTTTTCGTTTTAAACTAAATTCGCCCTGAAAGGGTCATCGGCATTAGCGATTGCCCTACACTAATACTGATTGCCCTTGCAGGGCGATTTTAATGTACGATGAGTATCACATACGAATTATTACCGAAACAGTAAAAACTCCGCTTGCGAACACTCTCCACTATCAACTCTCCACTATCAACTACTATCCGGTGTATTTGTACTCTCAAAAAATAATCTCCGAAAATTTACGAAAATCCGAAAAAATCTGCGAACTAAAAATAGACAGTTACGATAAATGTTGTCTTTTTTTTTCAGATTTGCCAGTCATCTTGTTCGATGATGGGGTTTTTGATTTTCAGGTGTGGTTTTTCGATCAGGACAGTTGTTCCTGCCGGAATCGAATGAGTCAGCCAAACACTGGAACCAATCACCGCATCATGACCAATCACTGTTTTTCCGCCAAGAACTGTTGCATTGGCATAGATAACGACATTGTCTTCGATAGTTGGATGCCGTTTGGTATTACGGACGAGTTCGCCGGTTTCATCTTTGGGAAAACTAACCGCGCCTAGTGTTACACCCTGATAGAGTTTCACCCAATTACCAAGAATACTTGTTTCACCAATAACAATTCCTGTTCCGTGATCAATAAAAAAATGTTCGCCAATAACCGCACCGGGATGAATATCAATTCCGGTTTTGCTATGCGCCCATTCGGTCATCATTCGCGGAATCAGCGGAATTTTCAAATCATACAACGTATGCGCCAAACGATACACGGTTACTGCCTCAAGACCCGGATAACAAAAAATTACCTCATCCAACGATTTACACGCCGGATCACCGGCATACGCCGCTTCCACATCTTTTGCCAATTTCCGCCGGATATCGGGAATTTGTTCTAAAAATTCAACCGTTTTTCGGTGGGCGATTTGTTCTACGGAAGACAGTTTTTCCGGCACACATTGTTCGGTACTTCCTTCACCGTGACACAAAGCACGTTCAAAAAGAACAATAAGCCGGTCATGAATCCGATCAACAATTTCACCAACATGATAAATCACATTCGACGAATGAAGCCGATCACGGTTACGATAACCCGGATAAATAATCTCTTTCAAGTCCTCAATCACCTCAATCACAATACTGTAATTCGGCAATGGGCAATGATCAAGATGATGGGTTAATTTCGTTTCACAGTAAGATTCCACAATCCGATCTGTCAGAACAGGAAGTTCTGCTTTATGTTCAAATACAGTAAGCATAGATATTTAGGTTCAGTAGGAAAATTTGTGTTAAAAAAAATTAGGAACAACAAACTATTAAGTTATCGCACGAAGCCGGCTCATCATACGTTTCAGACTTGGTGAATTATTTTCTGCACGAGTCGGTAACCAATGTCTTTCGATAAAATCGCACATTATATCGTTGTACTCAGGACCGATGAACGAATTTTTACCGGGTAACATACGACGAAATTTTTGTCGTTCTTTTTTCCGAAGTAATGAAAAAAATTCTTTTTTGGGATCACGTATTTTATCAGGAATTGTGGGAAGCAACGATTCTGTTAAATCAAAATATTTTGCAAACTTTTTTCGATCAGCCATAATCCATGATTCAATTTCACGTACCGCAACCCGAAACAATGTTTTTTCCGGTAATTCTATTGGTTTACCATCTTCGATGCTCAACCAATTTCGAATCAGACTAGGCGGACAGCAATATTCTTTGTCTAAGTCAGTAAGCGAAATCGAATACAAACCATTTTTTCCTATTTCAATACAAGCCGGTAATCGTTCTTTAATTTTGCTGAAACCGTTCATAATTTTGGGAAAACCTTCACGAAAACAAAAAATTGTTGTTTCTTGATTGTTAAATGAATGAATTATTTTTTGTAAAACCGCTTGTGATGGAGCATCTTCGGCATAAGCATAAAATTGTATCATAATGTCAATCTCCCTACTGCTGGTTTGGTGTGTCCAAAAACAATATCTGCGGGAGGAATACCGGCTCGAATTGACTGTAAATCGTTTTCATCAAGTGATTCAATAAGCGAAGATTCACCCTTTTTACCCGGTCGAACAATCAGGAAAGATTTACCGTCAAGGCTTTTATCTGAAAGGAGTTGTTCGCTGTGGGTACTGACAAAAATCTGACCATAAACTGTTTTTCGGATTGAACGTGTTACTCGAATGAGTTTGGGAATTTGTTCGACAATGGGGGTATGTAAAGAAAGTTCCGGTTCTTCCAACAAGACCAAATTCTTGGAACTCATCAATGTCCAAAGAAGTGAAATAAGACGTAATGTACCATCGGAAAATTGATCTTCTGTTTGCCATGCTCCTTTGACCCGCCAATGAGTATAAAGCATTTTTAAGTGAGGCGAACCGGTAATATTATCACGTTCAAAGGTCAACTCTTTGAATTGAGGAATTGCATTTTGGAGAATCCGGTTGATTCGTGTTAAACGGGAATCTCGTATTTTTTTCGGTGCGGCTGCGACTTCATCCAAAAACCCTTGTCCGAAAGGGTCTGATTCTATTCGTTGCGCTGCAATCAAGTTACCAACTTTAAGCAATTGCGGTACCAAATGCAAATAGAGAACATCATTAAAAAATTCTACAATTTCCCGAAAATCTTTATTCGCATTAATTTGTTCTAAAAATGTTTGAGTCAAACGTTCAGGGTCATTTTGATCTTCTTGATTGGGGCGTGATAAAATTTCTTTTCCGTTTTTCCGTACAGATTCCGAAACAATTTTAACCTGTTGCGCACGATCTCTTTGAAATGCTAATTTATAAATCCAATCGGGAGATGGTGATGATAAATTTTGTTTTAGTTCAAATTGCAATTCGATATTGGGATGTTGGCGTGCGGCGAGGCAACGAATTTTTTTGAGTCCTCCGCGGTTGTCGATAGCTTTTTGTAACCCGCCTCCTTTGGGAGCGGCAACATCCCGCATAAACCGAAAAATATCCAGAAAATTTGATTTTCCAGAGGCATTGGCTCCAACTAAATAGGTTGTTTCTTGAAATGAAACATCAATTTTCGTAAAATTCCGCCAGTTTTGTGCGGTGAGACGGGAAACATACATAATTTGGAATCTCCTTTGTAAGTCTTGCATAAAACGGTGACACGAATTATTATATCATGGAGTGTGATATGGGAAAGTCCGCCTATGATTTCTATGAGGAGTTGTCAATAGATTTTTTAGATTTTCATCTAGGAATGAGTTTTTTGGGTTAAGACTCCGACTTACGAATTATTTATTTAGACAAAGTTATTACATTTATTATTACGTTATACGATTTACTATGACTTCTTTGCTTCGTGACGAGATTTTGAAGACATCTGATGTTATTGTTGTGAAGGTTGGGACGAATGTTCTGACGGATTCGCGTGGTTTGCTGAATGAGGGTCGGATTGAGCGTTTTACGAATGATCTTTGCCGGATGATTGTTCAGCAAAGACATATTGTTTTGGTGAGTTCTGGAGCGGTTGGAGCGGGTATGGGGCGTCTTGGTTTGGCGGAACGCCCTTCGGAACTCTCACAACTTCAAGCGGTTGCTGCAATTGGACAGGGGAAGTTGATTGAAACTTATGAACGTTTTTTGAGTTGTCATGGTATTCATTCGGCGCAGATTTTGTTGACTGCGGACGATCTTTCCAATCGTAAACGTTATCTCAATGCACGTAACACGATTCGATCGATTCTTGATTATGGAGCGTTGCCGATTATTAATGAAAACGATACGGTTAGTGTTGACGAACTCCATACGACTTTTGGAGACAATGATCGTTTAGCGTCATTGGTTGCCAATTTGTTTGAGAGACCGTTACTGATATTACTGACGGATGTTGACGGGTTGTATGATCGGGACCCTCATGATCCGGAAGCCCAACTGATTCCGGTTGTTGAAAACTGGTCGCCGGACTTAATGAAAATGATTACGGAAAAACATTCGAACCGCAGCAAGGGCGGAATGTCAAGTAAACTTAAAGCGGTAAAAATGATTACGAGTTCGGGTGGTAACGTTATTATTGCGAATGGTAATTATTCTGAAACGCTGAGTCATCTTTTTGCTGCTGAAGAGGTTGGCACTGTTTTTCTGGTGCAAAACGGTTTTCTGGCGGCACGAAAACGTTGGCTTGGTTTTGCGGTACGAGTTGAGGGGCGTCTTATTCTTGATACTGGGGCGGTTGATGCGGTTTGCCGAAAGGGGAAAAGTCTTCTTCCGATAGGTATTATTGATGCTGATGGAATATTCGAGAAAGGCGGAATTGTGTCAATGATTGACAATACCGGTAAGGAGATTGCGAGGGGATTGACGAATTATGGTCTCAAAGATGTTCTTTTAATCAGGGGCAAAAAAACTTCTGAAATCCGAACTCTTTTGGGAACAACCAGTTATGCGGAAGTCGTTCACCGTGATAATTTACAACTCATTGATTGAGTAGAAATTCTGTAATATACGCTCTTGCATTAATATACTCTCTTGCATTCATCAATTTAATTTTTCAAGTTCATGATCAATGCTAATATTTCAGTGTCATGTTCGTAATGCTTTAATTTTTGTAATCGAATCAATTTTGCATCAGATTCCGAAGTAATCATCGATTTATCCCAGCCATGTTTTTTCGCTTATTGTTCCGTCACAATTTCTTCAGTGTAACGTTGACAGAGTTTCAAAATCTTTTGCTGTAACTCCGTAACCTTCGCCTTGCGAAGCAAATGAGCTCAACATAATTGGTGTTCTGTAAAAATCGAATCATAAACCGCATAATGTTCGTAGGGCGTTGCTGCCCTACGCTCATGCTGATTGCCCTGTTGGGGCGGGCTAGAATCCTAACGCTCCTATCAGGGTTAATTCAAAACAAAAATAACGCCGAAATGTTACTCTTTCAATTTTTAAATAGACAGTTACCTGCGAACAACTCGAATAGTAAACTCAATAGGTACAACGGTAAATAAAAACTCTTTCGGTGAAACATTGCCTACATTTTAATTAGCTATTTCAAAGGTGGTTCAACAATAAAATGTTGTGCCCCACTTCTAGTAATTTCACAAGTTAAAGGTGTTTTTTCTACGGAAATATATTGATCTGCTATTAAACTGATATAGTTCATTGCATCTGGTTCACTAGGCGGCGGGATAAAATTTTTATCAGGAACCGATGCAAATGTAATGAAAACCTTATAAGTACCAAGAGGAATACCGTCTGCAATACGTACCGAACCAAGTACAAATTTTCCGGAATTATCAAGTATTCCTTTGGCAACATGTTTCTCCGACTGAAACACAACCGTTCCTTTGGTCAAAGGTTGTCCATCTGGAAATGACACTGTTCCATGAACTTTGACATTTCCCGAATAACATCCATTGAACAATACCAAAAATAATAGTAATAATATTGATATAGGTAAAATCTTAATTTGTATCATAATATTTGTATCTTTCATTAATTGTTATGGAAGGGTAATTGCTTCGTTGTCATCGACCCGAACCAACAAAGCGAGGATATTTCTTTTGGGAACTGTATTAGAAATCGAACGTACCGCACCATCTCCAATGAGGAATTGGCATATTCCCGGATGAGAACTTCCAAAATCGTATCCTCCATTCAATGCGTTTGTTTTACTGGTTCTCCATGTATCGCTTCCTCCAGTTGGGCCATTGATTGGTTGGATTCCGTTTGCTTCGTATTCGGTATCCCCGGAAGATGCCAGTTTGGGTGATTGACTTAAAATATTTCTGGCACAACCGGCTAAACCCCATCGTGCACCGACAATATAGGTACAATCGCCGATATTATCCCGTACAGATACTACTGTACCATTTTTACTCATTCCTAGTCGATTTACCGGAATATGTTTCTCACCAAGAACCAGTTGATTACTAGTGCCATCCGTCCATGAGGCAAAAGAATCACGAAGAGTAAATGATTTTGCTCCGGTACTTGTACCATTATGAACCGCAACTCGTAAAGGTCCGCGAAAATTGAAATAATCACTAGTAAGACTAGGACGGTAACAATTTTGCCAATATTCACTACCGATGCAAAGAATTGGAGCGGCATAGTCTCCTAATGGTCCCGGTAGGTCTTCTACGGCGGCTTCATCAAAGTAACTCAAATTTGCACTTCGGCGAGTTGGACAACGATAAATACCAACAGAAGCAATCATATTTGGAAAATCAGGATATTCGGCTTTAGCGTTTGCCCACCAGGTTGGTGTTGCTCCGTTAAATGATCCGACATTTGCGGTTATTCCGTTACTTCCTCCCCATGTATTAGAAGCAAAAACCTGATACAGGTTTGTTTGTTCTGTAAATGGATAAAGGAGGACGAAAAATGAAACCCGCGCATGTTTGTCATCGTTAGAACCGATTGTAAGTGGTACCACTCCGTCATAAGTATTATGAAAATTATGGATGGCGATACCGATTTGTTTTAGATTGTTAGCACACTGCATTCGTCTTGCCGCTTCCCTTGCTGCTTGGACAGCCGGTAACAGAAGAGCGATCAACATACCGATAATCGCAATCACCACAAGAAGTTCGACTAACGTAAAGCCGAAAGGTGAAGATCGAAGAAGTTGTAAAAAGTTTACAGGAAAGAGTTAGAACGTAAAGATTCTCCACTATCCGTTATCAACTTTCCACTACAGATTGTCCCCCCCGGTTTGCGTAATTTTCTCATTTTAACATTTGGCTTTTCGCAAAAAGCCGACAAACAAATTTTACTAATTTTTCCATAATCATTTTCCTTATTGTATAAGGTTTTACTGAAATTATTGCGATTCGCTCACCGCAAACACACGGTAAAAAAAAGACGTATCGCAAACAACAGATATCGCAGTCTAAACTAATTAAATCAATTGTCAAGAGGAATTTTTCTTTTTTTCACAGGCAGACGTGTTGAAATTTTACCCATTTTAACACGCCAACCTGTGAACACTGTGAAAATTCTACGGAATTATCCACAATTATTCCAGCTTATTCAGAGATAATCGGACGGAAACCGACATTCATCACTTTTTGCCAAGGCTCATACAAGACCCGCGACGCTGCACCGGAAACTTTGGGGCGGTCTTTCCAACTT
>JAITIZ010000407.1 GCA_031279215.1 Planctomycetaceae bacterium | reverse complement strand
CCTTTTCCAAAGCCCTGCAAGGGCGAGATAATAGTTGAGAGTGGATAGTTGATAGTGTCGCATGCGGAATTATTGTCGTTTAAGTAGTAATCCGCTTGCGACACTATCCACTATCAACTATCCACGATCAACTCTCAATTTTGACCGTAGGTTGCGCTTCGCTACACCTACGGTTATACACATCTCGTCCCTGCGGGACTAAGAAAACATAAGAGATTAAGGAAATGCCGCGAAAATAGAACCAAAAAAATTATTCCACTGATAGATTACAATTTTTAACAATTATGGGCTACACTTACGCTGATATTACGATATACAATACCGACGACGAGGCGATGGTTCGTCGTGGATTTATGAAGGCGGAAGAAGTTCGTCATGTTGTTGTTCGCGCTCTTGTCGATACGGGGGCAACAACATTGGTGATTAGCAAACATCTTAAATTACAACTTGGTCTTCCTGTTCTTAGAACAACAGAGACCGAAATGCCTAATGGTACAATTCAAGAAACGGAAATTGTCGGTCCTATAACAATTCGTTTCAAAAACCGTGCATTTACTTGTGAGGCTTTTGTTCTTTCGGAACGCTCTGAAGTTTTGTTAGGTATGATTCCGATTGAGGGAATGGATGTGATTATTGATCCGCTTAAAGGCGAACTTGTATTGCCGCCGGATCGTCCTTATCTTCCACTGGCAAAAATAAAATGATCAACACCCAAAAGTTAATCTATTGTGATTGAATATTTTGGATAGTTGTGTAAAATATATTTTGTGTAAATTTACGTAATGGTTCCTATTAACAATGTTTCATTTTTAACTAAAAATATGTCAATTAATTTAAAAACGAAAATGAATCGTCGTCAAGCGTTGAAAGTGTCGGCGATTTCGGGTGCGGGTGCTTTATTTTTACCGAGCGGTATTCTCGCACAGGGTCAATCTCCGAATGAGCGGCTTGGAGTTGCTTTTATCGGGCTTGGCGCACAAGGGAAATTTCAACTCGATAACATTGCTGCGAAAACTGATCTTGTTGATGCGGTTGCGTTTTGCGATGTGGACGATGTTCGGGCGGGCAATGCTTATGAGCGTTTTCCGAAGGCGCAGAAGTTTTATGATTTTCGGGCGATGTTCGACAAACTTGAAAAATCAATAGATGCGGTTGCAGTGAGTACGCCGGATCATACGCATTATCATCCGGTAATTCGTGCGATTCGTGCGGGCAAACATGTTTATTGTGAAAAGCCGCTTGCTCATTCTGTTGCGGAAATCCGAATGATTACCGAAGAGGCGGCGCGAATGAATGTTGCAACGCAACTCGGTTGTCAACGTCATGCGATTAAGAACATGGCAAGAGTGGTTGAATTGATTAAAAGTGGGGCGATTGGCGATGTGGTTGAGGTTTATTCGTGGATAGGCGGTGATCGCGGAATGCCCAAGAAACCCGACGGAGTTGGTGAACCGCCGAACACGCTCCAATGGGATATTTGGCTTGGACCTTGCCCGACAGACTGGAAATTTGTAACAACCGAAGGCAAGTCAACTTTTGTTCCGTATCATTGGCGTTTCTGGTGGGATTTTGGTACTGGTGAAACAGGCAACTGGGCGTGTCATATTCTTGATATTCCGTATTGGGCTCTTGATTTGAAATATCCGGTGAATGTTTCGGCTGGCGGACCTGAAATTGATACGGAAAGAACGCCTAAAGGGATGGATATTGTGTACGATTTTCCGTCACGCGGCAAGTTACCGCCGTTGAAGTTGTACTGGTCGCATACAAAAAAGCCGGCGTGTTTCGAAAAATATAACATCAGTACGTCTGCAAAGAACAAGGAAAAACAAAATGTTAATCCGAACAATTTATTTGTTGGGACGAAGGGGATGCTTTTAACAGGATTTGACCGACATGTTTTATTGCCGGAGGAACAGTTTGTTGATTTTGAGTATCCTGAAAAAACGATACCGGATTCACCCGGTTTTCATCGTGAATGGATTGATGCTTGTAAAGGGTTGAAGCGGGCGACGTGTGATTTTTCGTACTCGGCACCGATGGCGGAAACTGCTATTTTGGGTAACACGGCATTCAAGGCTGGTCATAAAACATTTGAATGGGACGCCGAAAAAATGATTGCCAAAGATTGTCCCGAAGTTCAAGCGGCGTTAAAGCCGGAATTTAGAAAAGGTTGGGAATATTAGTTGCGATTTTTTTCATTATTCACCGGAATTTTCGTAAATAAACGATTTAATTTGTTCACAAATAAAAATCAAACGGTTGGCAATTATTGGTAATAACCTTTCATCAAAGAGAAAGAGGATAATTGTTATGGGATTGACGTATGCGGATATTACATTAGTGAATGCGGGAGATATGGAGGTTGCGGCACGCGGTTTGATGCCTTCGGAATCAGTGCGAATGCTTGATGTTCGTGCGTTTGTCGATTCGGGAGCGGCGTCGCTTATTATTGGTAATGATACAAAGGAGCTGCTTGGGCTTCGGGTTTTGCGGACAACGGTCGGCAAACTTGCCGACGGTTCCAATGCAACCTGTGAAATTGCTGGTCCGGTTGAAGTTCGTTTCAAAAACCGTGCAACAACTTGTGATGCTCTTGTACTTTCGGGAGCCGATGAAATATTGTTAGGTGTGATTCCGATTGAGGGAATGGATGTAATTATTGATCCAATCAAAGAAGAACTCGCCCTACCGCCGGATCGTCAAGATATTGCACGATATTATATTAA
>JAITIZ010000386.1 GCA_031279215.1 Planctomycetaceae bacterium | reverse complement strand
ATTGCAAATACCTGTTGCTACATCACCGATGCTAGACTTCACCCATCAGGAAAGGCTGGTCACAATCAATTGCCTAACGAGACTGCTTCGGATTCACTAAATGTTACGGCTGGCGCATTTGTTAATACGATTCCCACCTCTGAGTATTACTACTCAAAAGCGTCGTAAAACTACATGTCAAACAGGCTAATACATGATAACCTCACTCTGGTTATAAGCTAAAACAAACTTCTTGACGATACCCTGAAAGGGCGATAGGAAATTTTACACGGTTTGATCTTCCCGTTGCCCTTTCAGGGCGTTTGTTTTTGGGGAAATCTTAAACCCACCCCGTTGGGGCGGGCTATAATCCTAACGCCCCTAGCGGGGCTAATAGTTAATAGTTAATAGTTAATAGTTCGCAAGCGGATTACTACCTAAACGGCAATAATTCCGCTTGCGACACTATCCACTATCAACTATCCACTCTCAACTATTAGGCGTCTCGCCTGCACTTTTTATAGGCAATGTGCAGTCGAGACGACTGCGTTCCTGATGTTTTTAGAAGTTCCCATAAAAAATAAAAATTCCACCGATAGATTACGAAATTCCCTATATCTCAAAATACTACATTATCTCAAAATACTACATTTGTTGCAAAATAAGACAACCCTATTAGCAAACTGTTTCAACAATAAATTCGTAATCCTGAAATCAAACAACCGTTTAATCCCAAAATCAATGTCTTTTTCCTAACTCTGATATCGCCCCCATAAAAAAAGAAAATTTCACCTTCCCCCCCAAAAAATAAGTATTTTCTTGTTACCATCCTGTTAAAAAAACACCGTTATTGAAATGTGTTTTCATCATTTTTTGGTTTTCTGATATTTCCTTTTTGAATTTGGCATACATGTTGCGTTTAAGTATTCCGGTAATCGCAACATTGATCTTGTTTTCAATGTTTTCCCGTTCACTTCAAAAATTCAAGAAAGTTACACTCATGAAAACTACATCCAACACCTTAAAAACCATCTTGTTTGTTTTACTCACTTTCACCCTCAATATTGTACAGGCAGATATCCTGTATCAAAATCCAGAACAAAACACCATACCGCCCTATGCCTTTCACACCCCAGCAAACGAAAGTAATTATGCCACTTACGCAGACGGTATTGATGTCGTCAATGCAACCACCAATCAGGCGTTTCATCTGTTTTGCGGAGACCTTTATACTTATACCTCCAGCAGTTTTTCAGACCCCAATGTCGGAGAAAATTACGGCGCCATGTCCCTAGAAGCTTCCACCCTCTACTCCCAAATGCAGAAACAACAACTCAACTCCTTATTTTCCCACGTCTATTTGTCCCTATATGATTCCGATTACGATAAAACTTCACAATTATTACAGTTAGCCGTTTGGGAAATTATTCACGAATCCACCGACGATGTCCTGTCCTTACGAAGCGGTAGTATGTATGTCGATAAAGTATTGATGATTCAGAACGGCCCCAATGGTGAAAACCAAAACTATTGGGATCAAAGCGGAATAATATTAAATGAAACATTAACCATACTCGATTCCTGGTTTAACGCCATTGCCAATAATTCATGGTCAGAATTAGGATATCAATATACCAATCTGCCTTTAACTGTTTACCTCGCCGAAGGCGGAAATCATGCCAGCCAAACATTCATCTCAACTGTCGCTCCAGCAGCAACACCAGAACCCGCAACAATGCTAATCTTCACTCTCGGTCTTGCCGGTCTTCCTGCACTGTTACGCCACAGAAAATACTACAAATAGTGGAAAGCGGAAAGCGCCGCATGCCCCGCCGTTAACGACGGGGCTCACCCCGTGAGAGCGGTTACAAAATAAAAATTCCACCAATAAATTACGTTTTTCAAAAATTTCCATTGTCATAATTTTTCTACCCCCCTACGCTACTCAATCTTGTCTTAAATTAATCTTTTACAATTATTCTTATTTAATCAATAAAAGGTAGGCAACTTTTTACCGTAAAAGTTGCCTACCTTTGAGGGGATAAGATTAAGGGAACTTCTAAAAACATCAGGAACGCAGGCGTCTCGCCTGCACTCTTTTTTACAAAAAACTCCTAAAAATGCGGTCGAGACGACCGCGTTCCTAAAAACTAATATTAGGAGGAACGCAGGCGTCTCGCCTGCACTTTTTTTACAAAAAACTCCTAAAAATGCGGTCGAGACGACCGCGTTCCTGATGTTTTTAGAAGTTCCCTTATGTAATTGTCTATTGGGTCAATTCTTTTCGGTAACTTATTAGGTGTTACAAATGTAATGATTCAAAGAACATGTTTCCGCTTCACAATACATTTTTTGGCGTGCCAACAGAATGTCCCAGTCAATAAGTGAAGCGTCAAATTCGGGGCCGTCCACACAAGTAAATTTTGTATCCTTACCAATTGTTACACGGCAACCGCCGCACATTCCGGTTCCGTCAATCATGATACTGTTCAGACTGGCAACTCCTTTAACTCCAAATGGAATAATCGTTTGAGCACAAAATTTCATCATAATTGCCGGACCAATCATGTAAACACAACCAATTTCCTTTGCTTTCCTTTCAAGAATTTCCCGAAGCGGTTCGGTAACCAAAGCCTTACAACCCGCACTGCCATCATCAGTTGTAATAATATGCTCATCGCTAACTGCTGAAAGTTTTTCTGTCCAGAAAAGAAGCTCTTTCGTCCTTGCTCCCTGTATCGAAATAACCCGATTCCCCTTTTCACGTAACACACGGGCAATCGGATACACCGGAGCAGTTCCCACTCCGCCAGCAACCATCACCACCGTACCAAAATCTTCCAATTCACTGGCATGACCAAGAGGTCCAATCATTGTCGGGAGTTTTTCGCCCGCTTTTAACCGAACCAATTTTTTCGTTGACGTCCCAATCGCCATAATCACCAGCGTGATTGTCCCCGCCTCACGGTCAAAGTCGGCAATAGTCAACGGAATCCGCTCACTTACCTCCGTGTCCGACATGACAATCACAAAATGACCCGGCTGTGCCTTTTGCGCCAATCGCGGATGTTCAATAACCATCTCAAAAATATTCGGCGCAATTTCGTCGTTTTTTAAAATCGGTAACATAAAAATTAAAAATAGAAAATTTGGAAATCTATCAGTAGAATAATTGTTTAAGTTTAAAAAGGTCTTCGCCCTAAAAGGGCAGTATATGTTGTGAATCAAATAAGTATGTTGCCCTTTCAGGGCGTAAAAAGATCATGGCGGGGCAAGCCCCACAGTTAACGATGGGGTTTACCCCATGAGAGTGGTTACAAAATAAAAATTCCACTGATATATTACCAAAAAATTATTTTCAAAAAAACTTTTTAAAATAATCTGCGAAAATCTGCGTAATTTGCGGACGATTTAAATTATGTGACCGTTAAGAAAAGAGACAGTTACGTTATGAATTGTTCGTTTTTTGACAGGATCAACAGATTTTGGCGGGATAAACAGAATTGGCAGGATTTTTAAATAAAAGACACAAAAATTCTGCTTTTATAAAACCGAATATAAAACCGAATTTTAAAGTGCAATGAGTATAAGTTCCCAAAAATGTGAAATAATCAACTATTTTATTATATGCCGCACTCAAATTTAACATTAGCGCAATTGACACGTTATTTACATCTTCCAGAAACCCAAGTTCGGAAGTTGGTGGATCGTAATGCAATACCGAGTCGTCGGGTGAATGGGGAGTTGGTGTTTTCTCGGGAAGAGGTTCATCGTTGGCTTGAAAAACAAATTGGTGTTTCGGATGAATCGGAATTAGGTTGGGTAGAAGATGCGTTGGATCGTTCTGTTCCGGCAGGCGGTGATGAAGAATTAGTTACAATATCAGAATTGATTCCGCCCGAAGCCGTCGCCATACCGCTCATCGCCAAAACACGGGATTCGGTTATTCGTTCCATGATTCAGTTGGCGGTTGGTACGGGATTGTTGTGGGACGGCGAAATAATGACCAATGCCGTAAAAGAACGGGAAGATTTACATTCAACAGCATTGGAAAACGGTGTGGCTTTATTGCATTCGCGTCGGCCATTGCCTAGTATTTTGGGTGATACCTTTATTGTTCTGGGAATATTATCAAAAGGAATCCCGTTTGGCGGCGGGTTCAACAACTTGACGGATATTTTTTTTCTGATATGCTCAATGGAAGATCGTATCCATTTACGAATCTTAACCCGATTGAGCCGATTATTGGCGTATCCCGATTTCTTAACAAAATTACGCGAATCAGAAAATGAAATTACGATTCGGGAATTACTAAAAACAACAGAATTAACAATTTTATCTAAAATATAGGGCGATTAGCTCAGTTGGTTAGAGCGTTTGGTTTACACCCAAAAGGTCGGCGGTTCGAACCCGTCATCGCCCAATAATGTTTTGCCGGAATTTTCTCTTTGGTAAAAAGACAGAACATTTTAATTAAAAACACAACCCATGATTTTCCATTGGCAAAAAACAACGCCGATAATTTTTTATTATGCACGAAATGACAATTGCGGTTATTGACTCGAAAGCATTGTTGAAAGTTTTTGGTCCTAGTGATGAATATCTCCGAAAAATACGTGAAGCGTTTGCGGTTAAGGTTACGGTTGATGGACACCAAATTCTGTTGCGCGGCGAACCCGACAATCTGCGGCGCGGTTCTGTTATTCTGGAACAGCTTCAGCAACTCGCTCTTCGTAATAGTTCCCTTGCTCCAGAAGATATTCAACGAGCCATTTCGGAAGTGTTGCATGATAAAGATGTTTCGAATATCAGACCGATTGAAGTCTATGGCACAAAACAGATCCGCCCCAAAACATCCGGTCAGTCGCGATATGTTGAATTGCTTCGGGCAAAAGCAATTGTTGTTTGTGTCGGACCGGCCGGAACCGGTAAAACTTATCTTGCTGTTGCCAAAGCGATTGAATCACTTAAAACAGAAGCTGTTCGAAAAATAGTTCTTGTCCGTCCGGCGGTAGAAGCGGGTGAAAGTCTTGGTTTCCTACCCGGCGACTTGCAGGCGAAAATCAATCCTTATCTCCGACCGCTTTTTGATGCACTTAGCGATATGATGGAACGTGATATGTTGAAACGATATATGGAAGAAGACCGAATCGAAGTAATTCCGTTGGCTTACATGCGCGGACGAACACTCAATAACGCATCAATTATTCTCGACGAAGCCCAAAATACAACCGTTGCCCAAATGAAAATGTTTCTAACCCGTATGGGTGATTCTTCTACGATTACAGTTTGCGGCGATACCACACAAATCGATCTGCCCGAATACAAACAAAGCGGATTGATTGACGCCCGACAACGACTTAAACATATTAACGCTATTGGAATGATTCAACTCGATCCAAGTGATATTGTCCGGCATCAATTGGTACAACAAATTGTCAACGCTTACGAATAAAATTTTTTGCTATGCCATATCGAATACGTGATGGATTAATTGATTATCTCGAAATCATGCAAATTGCCGGAGTTTCTGAACTTGGACCGCCGGTTATCAAAGATCGTGTTTCTGCCGAAACGGAAACGGTTTTAACGGAAACCGGCGATAATTCAACAACTGAAATTGTTGAAAACCAAACAAAAATAAATGAAACTCCAGATAAAAATCTTGAAAATATCGAACCCAATATAGATATTGAAAACAATATAAATATTGAACCCAATATAAATACTGAAAATAATATAAATATCCAAAATATAGAACAAATTCCCAAAGAAAAAACAGAAACGATTATACAGGAACCATTAATTTCCATGAGTAAAAGTAAGACCGAACTCCTTCAAGAGCTTGCACAAAAAGTGGCTCAATGTACACGTTGCAGTGAATTAACATTGACTCGTACTCAAACGGTATTTGGTAGCGGCAATCCTGATGCGAAACTCGTATTTTTGGGTGAAGCGCCGGGAGCTGACGAAGATAAACAGGGAAAACCGTTTGTTGGGCGTGCCGGAATGTTATTGACGGACATTATTACCAAAGGCATGAAAATCCAGCGTGAAGATGTTTATATTTGCAACATATTACGTTGCCGTCCGCCCAACAATAGACCTCCATTCCCTGATGAAGCCGAACTTTGTAAACCATTTCTTGAGCAAACACTTGAAATTATTGAACCGAAATTTATTTGTTGTCTTGGGGCGGTTGCGGCCCAAAATCTGTTGCAAATGACAAATACCATTGGTTCTATGCGCGGAAAAATATATCGCTACAAAAACATCAAAGTTGTTTGTACATATCATCCTGCTTATTTACTCCGAAATCCGGCAATGAAAAAACAAACATGGGAAGACATCCAATTCTTAATGCGGGAAATGGGATTAACCGTGAGTTAATCGTAACGGTCTATTTTTATTATTGTTCCTATAAGGTGAAATGACATTTTTCCTACACATCTGAAAAGGCAACATAACATAGTAGAAATTATTAAAGTCTTTATCGACGTACGTGGATACTGTTGAGAAATATTATCTACAGAAGTAGAAATTCTTAAAGTCTTTATCGACAAATAAACGATGCCCTTTGAGTTCTTATACCTACAGAAGTAGAAATTATTAAAGTCTTTATCGACAAGAGAACAAAGAGATTGCCCGTAGTAATATCTACAATAGTAGATGTTTGATTGTGGATAGTATCACTTGTGGTTACTATCCATTTTTTTGTAATTATTCCTAATGTTCCCAGTCTGGTTGTTAAAATGGTTAAAATTTTTCGGATGATTTCGGCATTTTGTGGTCTATTGTTCACGTGAATTATCACGAAGTAGGTGATGATGTTTTGCCGAAGGGTTCTCACACGCCATCACATCGGTAAGAGCGAACTTGACCCTGTACGGATAATGAAAAAACCAGCCTGT